>NZ_JBZMXT010000013.1:0-45626 GCF_058506495.1 Methyloceanibacter sp.
ATTGTACTCACCCATAATGTCTGGGTGTGGGACTGGCCGGTGATCATCACCATTGTCGGCTGGCTGATGATCGTCCGTGGCAGTTTGCGCATCATTATTCCTCAACAGGTCGAAGATCTCGCCCGCAAAATGGTGGCTGGGTGGCCGGAGGTTCTTCTTATCAGCGGAGTACTCGTCATCACGATAGGGGCGTTTCTTTGTTGGAAGGGCTTTGCTTGAGAACATATTGTCTATGAACAAGTACTCGACGTGCACGCTGCTCAGACTCGCTCTTGCTGGCCAAAAAACCTACTAACCTAAATGTCCGACAAGATCGGGTACTCCGCATGATGGTCGAAGTAGACTTATGTAAGGAGTAAGGAGCCGCGAAATACCCGCTGGGGTCAAGAAATAGGGGACCCATAACCTAGACGACAAACCAAATGACCTAGCTGCTAGGTTTCACCTCTACGACACTGCAGCCATGCGGAAGCATTGAGGCAACCAACCATGAAAACTCGGCATTGCGTATGAGAATCTCGCTATTGATTCTCTTGGTCGGAGTACTCCTTTGGGTGGCCTTCGCATTTTCACCATTCATTGGATTCTACCGGCTTGCTGCGGCGGTCCAGTCCAGGGATGCCGCGGCTCTCGAAGAGCGCGTGGACTTTCCCCGATTACGCCAATCGCTTGCGGAGCAGGTCGTCAAGGAATACCAGAGCCTTACAGGCAAGCAAAAGCGTACGTTCGGGGGTGTTCCAACCGGCTTCGTTCTAATGCTTGCTGACCCGATCATCGCCAAATATCTCAATGCAGAATCGTTGATGAATATTCTCATCAAAGGCGATACCGGCAAGGGTAACGAGATTTCGTTACCAGATGCACCCTTCTCGAATTCTTCATGGCGAAATGCGTGGGATGTCTGGTGGAATTCACGGAACGACATCAGAAACTTTTATATCTATCTTCCACCCGACAAGGCACGAGCCGATCAGTATGGGCTTCGGCTCAGCCTCCGAGACTGGCAGTGGAAGCTGACAGGCATAGAGCTTCCGGATTCTTTACGGGTCCGGCTGGCCAGGGAGATTGAGCGGCGAGAAAATGCAGCGAAAGAGTGACGCTTGGTCGTGCTTCGGAACAAGAGCAAGTCGGACAGATAACGGGCGGCTACAAGGTGCTGGACGCCACTGGGCAGGCGCTGGCCTACATCTACGCGAGAGACACCAGGGACCAAGCCGAGATCGCCAAGGTCCTGACCTTTGACGAGGCTCGGCGTATTGCTGTGAATGTTGCTAGGCTGCCGGGGCTGCTGCGTTCAAGAGGATAGGCTCAATGCGCCGAGCCGCAATGATTGCTCTGACGTTGGCTTTGTTCGGCTGTGACGACACTCCTAAAGCCCCCGATGAAAAGGCTTGGCGGCAGTCGATGGCGGAGTGCAGAGCCGAGACTGATAAGAGCCAAGACGCTGATTACATACTCGCGTGTATGGCGGCAGCGGGCTTCGAGCCACTTGATACAGAGGACATACCAGACATCTGCTTCAGCCAGCACATCTTTGATACATCCGGTTGCTGGATACAAAAGTGAGAAGTCCGCAAGAGCGCACCAACATCGGTCCAGACCACAAGGTCATTGACATGAAAGCGTTCTACGCGGCGCTGGTGCAGGCGCTTAGGGAAGCAGCGAAGTGAACGAGGCATTACATAGCTTTGAGCATTGCCTAGGTTCTCCTATTTCCACTAAGCGGCCTTCTTACGAGCGGCAGTCTTGCGCGCTGCTAAAGCCTTATTCTTCTTCCGTGTGGCTGCGGCCTTGGCAGCGGTAGCCCGACGTTTGCGGGTCGCTGCTGCCTTGCGCGCTGCTGCGCGGCGCTTCCGCGTTTGCGCCGCTTTCTGACCGGGCGTAAGTTTCTTCGCCGTTGCCATCGCTCTCTCCCCTTAGAAAAGTTTTCTCTGCGCCATAGAACGGTCTCGAACGTGCTTCCTTGGCTGGACTGACAATGAAAACCACACGGACGAGATCGGCAGTTGCTCGCGAGTCGCAAATACACGGTAACACAATTAACGCGTTTATCGTCGATGAAGTGCAGCGCATTGCCGTAAATGCTCTACGATGCCGGAGTTGTTAGGGACTGAGTGAACCGGAGTGGAAGGCAACCTAACCATGTCACTCGAAAGTCTCTGATTGCAGTTGCTATTAGCTCACTCGGGTGCCCTTCGAGCGCGGGCCGACCTTGAACGATGCCTTGAATGAATTAGCGAGGGAAATCCCGATCACGCAGAACAACTCCTGAGACCAATCTCAAAATCTAGGAAGGAAAAAAATGTCGTGGCAGTTCACTGTTGGACTTCGATCCGATGACAAGGCGGACCGAATCGTCGTCGATGCTGAAGACGCGCTCATAGCGGCACTTAAAGTGAAAGCGGAGCGACCAGAGGCCGCTATCATGTATGTTCGCCGTTCCAACCGACGCGGCGACACACGGCACCCGGCTCACGCTCTGGCTAAAGACGATTAGGGAGGCCGAAGCCGACATCGCCGAGGTGCTCAACTTCGACGAGGCGCGGACGCTTCAAGGCGCCTTGCTCTTGCAGAGGAAGGGCTAATCCAGAGCTACATCGGGCCGGACCACAAGGTCATCGACATGAAGGCGTTGTACGCGACGCTGGTGCAGACGCTCTGGGACGCGCACCTGTCGGGGCAACGCACACGGAAATTACTCCCAAGCTAGATCGATTAGTGTCTGCTGGCTTGCCTATCGTGAGGCTCCGCGAATTTGGCCTTCAGGCCAAGTATGTGAGCCTGCTGAGCGAACCATGCCCGAACTTCTGGACGCGTACTGGGGTCCTCAGCGATCTTCTGAAAGCAGGCTGCACGCTCGCTCCGTTGGCTAGTCTTTATATCCATACGCCCAGAGAACCCCAGCCGGGTTGATTAACCGTGAATGAGGTATCGACAAGTTTAGGCATGGGCTCGCACGTTCAGGCATGCGGCATTGCCGTGGATGTTGCGAAGCTGCCGGAGTTCGTGGGGGTGGTCGTTAAAGCAGAAGAAGCCTAGCCATAAAGGCCAGGCTCCCCCCGTTTCCCTCGATTCCCCCCGGAGTCGATTTAGTAATGAGAGTTCCCAAACTGGGCAAAGTTTGGGCTGGCCCAAAAAAAGTTAACGGGACGCTCTTGAACCATTGGGGCTAGACCCAATATGAAAGCTACGGATGTTCCCTCCATCCGTCGGATGTCCCCTCATCCATGGTTCCCCCCAAACGGAACCAAGAGCCCCGCTCCCCCCCGTGCGGGGCTTTATTTTGCCCGCACGCCTGCCGGATGCCCCGGGGCGGCCTAGCTTTTGCTGCGGCGCAAGATTGACAGCCGATGCCTTTAGTAGTGGACTATCACTACGCCGCACCTTCGGGTGGGGCGCGACGTCCAGAGATGGATGTCAGGGAGGGCGGCTTTCGAGCCGCCCTTACCTGTATCAGGCTTCCTCATGTCATAATTGGCTTTTCTGAGCGGCTGCCTCTCGCCGTCGCCGTGAACTTTTGGCATCTTGAATCTTGCAGGGAGCCAATGAGGGAGGCTTTCATGACGTCGCCGTGCCAGTTGCCGACACCCTAGTCGGCCGAGCAGGCGCAGGCTTGACGGGCAATAACCCGTCCATGAGGGAAGGCTCACATGCGAATAATAGCTACCGCCGTTCTGGGTATTTGGCTCTTTGCGTCAGTTGGGGGCTCTGGCGTAAATGCGAGCGACGCCGAAACCTTTGCAGCGATCAATGCTTCCTCTGACGCGCTGGATGAGGCGTTCGCCAAAAGGGACGTTGGGGCAATTAAATCTCTCATGACGCCCGACCACGTTACCGTCACGCCTTACTACGATGGACCGCAATCCGTTGCCGATCAGATTGCCTCGCTCTCAGAACTTGACTACGGGCAGACCATTGTGGGCAAACCGTCCATCGTGTTGCTCTCGCCTGATGTGGCGTTGCGGACCTTCATTGCTGACCTGAAGGGAAGCTTCAAAGGCAAGCCCCTTCCAACACGTGCATTTGTCAACGAGACTTTGGTGAAGCGTGACGGGAAGTGGATCGAACGGTTCTTCCAGATTACGACCCTACGGCAATAAAACTCCGTTGACTCGGCGGTCGCGTGAACTCCATCCCGCTGGCGACCAATGGCACCGTGGTAAGCTGAGCGCGCCGAAGCCAAAACAGCCAAGGTGCTGACCTTCGATGAGGCGCGCCGCATTGCTGCGAATGTTGTAGAGCTGCTGGAGTTTTTGGGAGTGAGACATGTCGGAGAAAACGCAACGAGGGCCGCACTCGCCAGCGGCTAAGAAAACACCAAAGGCCGCGAAACGGGTGGCCGAGCCCGAAACCGTGCCGCTTGCGCCCATGTCGGAAAGAACCCAACGAGGGCCGCACTCGCCAGCGGCTAAGAGAACATCAAAGGCCGTGGAAGGTGTCACCAAGCCTAAGACCGTGCCGCCTGCGCCCCCACCGGGAGGACCGTACGAAGAAGGCTGATATCGAAAACGGTGTACCTCATATGAACGTATGACCAGTGGCTACTAGCGCGGCGCCCAGCGGTGAATGTTGTTCAACTGGCGGAGTTGTCGCCCCCAGCTATTTACGCGCAACCTCGCTGTTGTCAGATCGGACGGCACGCGAGAGGCGCTCGGTCCCATCCGTTGCGACAAGGGCGGAGTGCCAGATGCGGTGCTTGCCGCTGAGAGTCGGTGGCTGTCGAAAGTGTTTCTCTTTCCAGAAAACATTCTCCCTAATCCGGCCCGTCCAACCGAGGACAGAATCTTCGCGCTTAGGATGCGGCGTAAATTCTGCTTCGGTCGGTTTGTGTAAGACCAAACCATCTCGGACCTCAAACTGGTCGAGCGTTACGGTCGCGTGCATGGTCGTAACCTCCAATGACTAGGTGTTGCACCTCACTCGGCGCGCCTTTGACCGTTTCACTGTGTTTGAATTGAGGATTGATTAAGTCTAAGGCCACGCAGGGGGCCACACTTAGCCTGCGCGGGGGGAAGCACAGAGGGGCTTCCTATGACAGACGACGATAAAGCACGCGAGACAGCGAAGGGCTTGATCCAGGGCTACATCGGGCCGGACCACAAGGTGATCGATATGATTGAGCGCCGATATTCAGTTGAGCATTTGCATGACGGATAAACGAGAAGCCATCGCGTATCATGAAGCCGGGCACGCACTGATCTCGATGAAGCTTGGTTACGCGTGCCTTTATGTCACGATAATTCCCGACGGTGACCGGCTAGGTCATGTTTGCTGCGAAGACCCGATGGTCGTAGGCCGTGGCAGTAAGATTGAAGACGCACTGAAAGTACTCATGGCGGCCAGCCTCTCTGAAGGCTTTCACCTAGGTCGCAAGAGTTGGGGCGATATCGAAGACCGCTTGATGGCAAAGAAGCTTGCTCTCCTGGCTTGCAACCAGAATGCTGATCAAGCCGAAGCCCTCATCAACGAGATGGTCTGCGAGACGCGACAACTAGTGGAGAGCCACTGGTCAGAACTTGAAACTCTGGCTCAGCGGCTACTCACGCAAGGCAAGGTGAACCTTCTGAGTGGTGAGGAAAACGTGACCGCCAACTCTCCGACCTATCAAGCGCTGAGGGCAGCGAGCATGAAAAGCAGACGCTGACATAGCGCAGGTTCTGACCTTTGATGAGGCGCGGCGTATCCCTGTGAGTGTTGCTAAGCTGCCTGGGCTGTTGGGGGCGAACTGAGGCGTGCGTGCCGTCAGCGCGAGACAATGTCCGCTTTACTCCCAAAAGCGGACATTCGCCGCATCCAGATTGATGTCCGCTAAGTGCCAATAGCGGACATCAGCCGACCGTTAGGTTCCACTAGCCCACTGCAGAGTTATTGCCGCCATGGGCGGGACCAACTCCTTCCACTGACGCCGCCTGGCTTGGAACAATTTGTCGGCAAAGGCTTTGATACAAAGTCGATCGCGATATCGGCTTGGACACCACATCGTTCATGCCCGCCGCCAGGAGCTTCTCCCGGTCCTCGTCAAATGCATAAGCCGTTACGCCAATGATCGGAGTGGCGGCGTGCTCGTCATCACGCGCACGGACGATCTTTGTGGCCTCGACGCCATCCATTTCCGGCATAGATACGTCCATTAGAATTGCATCATAGCTCCGCTGGTCCAGGCTGCGGACGGCTTCGGTTCCGTCCGAGACTACATCCACGGTACAACCCATACGCTCCAGCATATCGGCAACGATGAGCTGGTTGGTAGCGACATCCTCGGCGACAAGGATATGAGTGCCCGCGATAGCTGATGTCACCGGGAGGTGGTCGTCGTTTTCTTCCGTCGGGACTAGGCGTGACTGACCCGTCTCCATGGCTACTTCAAACCAAAATGTCGAACCAATGCCTTCCTCGCTGTGGACGCCGATACGGCCACCCATCGCCGTGACAAGCGCCTTACAGATCGCAAGGCCTAATCCCGTTCCGCCAAACTTCCGCGAGTAGCCAGCATCCAACGTTTCGAATTCCGAGAAGACGTCTTCTTGCTTGTCCTTGGGAATACCGCCGCCGCTGTCTACAACGGAGAACCGGTATACCGGCGGATCCTGGCTCGTGTCGGCCAATTCCAGATTTAGCTTCACGAAGCCGGACAACGTGAACTTCACCGCATTCCAGGCGAGATTCATAAGAACCTGTCCTAAACGATCCGGGTCACCAATCAGAACGGGCGGCACTTCGGGATCGATGTTGTAGCTCACTTCCAGCCCTTTGGACTGGGCCCGCGGGCCAATGAGGCTGTATACGGATTTAATGATTTCTTCGGTGCTGAATGATCCGGTCTGCAGGCTTAGTTTACCCGCTTCAAGCTTGGAGAAGTCCAGGATATCGTTGATCAGCCCCAGCAGGGACTGGCTGGATTGGCGCCCCGTCTTAAGAAGCCTCTCCTGCTCTTCCGTGAGACCGGTATCTTTCAGCATTCCGAGTATGCCGATCACACCATTCAGCGGCGTGCGAACCTCGTGACTTATCGTGGCAAGAAACTTGGACTTGGCCTCGCTAGCTGCCTCTGCCTTCTTCTTCGCGGTGACAAGCTCCAGCGCTGCTTTTTTTCTTTCGGTGGCGCGTTGGTATTGCATTAAGCCAAACAGGCCCAACAGCATCACCGCCACGGTGACAAGTCCGCTAATGGTGAGTGCTGCCCAGCGGAAGCGCCCGATCATCGCCTCCCAATCTTTGGCACTTATATCGAAGCCAAGGACGGCGACCACCTTCCCAGACTCTGGATCTACGATCGGTGCGAGCCCCGAGACCCAGGTCCCCCACCGATCGGTGTAAGGCCCATCAACAGCGGGCTCCTTGGTCAAAAAGACACTGCGATGTATGTCTGATGCTTCGTCGTAGACTTGGCCTGGCGGCGAGTAATCGGGCGAGTCCGTCGGCTCAGCGTCGGCCAGAAAAACAACGTCACTCTTTCGAGCGGATGTTACGTAGGCAAAGCGGCAATCTTGAATAGCTGCGCGAATGCGCTGTAGTCGTTTTCGTACGTTCGAAAACGCCGCACTATTCTTATCCTCAATTCTCCCTTTAAGGCTTTTCAGCAACTCTGCATCGAGTGTTGCTGCAGACGCCGAGGCAAGAGCAATCATCGATTGACGTTGGATGCGTTCGCCATAGGAAGTGATATTCGCGACGAGGTACCACGACAGCCCGAAACAGACGAGAAAGAGCAAAACGAGCCCGACCAAAATGCCCCGCAGGCTAGTCAGTTGAAGGCGGGTCTCTACCCCTTCTGTTTTGCTACCAAGCATCGCCGACCCGCTTCGCATTGGATCGCCTAGTTCTCGTACTGCCCGCAGATCTCAGCGGCCCTGTGCGCTGCCCAGTCTAAGCGAGGCAGTCCTGGGCTCAAGCTGCAATGCAGCATGTCCGCTTTGGGTCAGAAGCAGACATTGGGTGCCGTTGCGCTGATGTCCATTTCGCTACCAAAAGCGGACATTGCCGCTCAGTCGTTTTCCGGAGTTCATGGACTCGCTCTGAGTTCCTAGGCGCCCAACGCACAATTACCGACCCTCTGATAGCCTATCAGCGGGTCCAAGGTTCGAGTTTTTGTGCGCCCACCAAAGCACTCGGACACCTCAGCACCGTGTGGCTCTCAGCAATGA
Organism: Methyloceanibacter sp.; assembly: GCF_058506495.1. NCBI lineage: Bacteria > Pseudomonadati > Pseudomonadota > Alphaproteobacteria > Hyphomicrobiales > Hyphomicrobiaceae > Methyloceanibacter > Methyloceanibacter sp. Next base: position 8,145 of record NZ_JBZMXT010000013.1, read on the forward strand.
GGCATGGCGAGATCGATGTACAATGGGACGCGTGTTAACGCCAAATTAACCATACGAGGCGCAGCCTACACTTATGGGAAAAGACTCAGAGCGATACAGGCGCCTAGCCTCCTGCTACGAAAGAATGGCAGATCACGAGTCCGCGCCACTACCAGTCAGGACGCAGTTCTTGAGCAAGGCAAATTCATGCCGGGTCATCGCAAGATTGTTTGCGGCTGATGAGAATAGAATGGCTCGAGGAGCGCGTTGTTTAGTGCCGCCAGACCTCGCGGCCTGACATCTTTCTACGATTGAGATACCGCAAGCCGGAACGCTCAACAGCATTTCGCGAAGACGAATAGGCAAACAAAAACCCCCGGCCAGGGAGGGGGGACCGGGGGGTCTTGTTCTCAACTCAATCGCTTAGCGATCAAAGTTAGTCTGGAAGGGGTTCGGGAAACCATCGGCCAGAACAGGTGCGCCAGACGATGCGAGAAGAGCAAGAGCGAGCATTGTGGCTTTCATTTTCGAATCTCCTAATTTGTGCCCCGGTTGCGAGATTGCGATTGGGCTTGTCATGATTAGAAGGTAGAAACTGGCCGCGCGGATTGCCAATAACGCTGTGTCAGAACGACGTGCTCAGAACCTCGCGCTGCTTCACGGGGCTGTGTGAAGCAGTTGACTGCGTGGCGTCTCTTTAGGCGATAGGGTGTTCCTGGCTAGATAGAGAAAGGGAAGCGCTCATGTCGGATGACCACACGGAAAGTCCCGATCCGCGGCAAATTCTCGGGCAAATTCTCTCCGGCAAGCAACTCTCCTACAGTCTCTCGGCCGTAGCGCAGCTTGGTGTGGCCGACCACATGAACGCAACGCCGATGTCGGTGGAGGAGATTGCAGCTACGGTCGGGGCTCACGCGCCTTCGCTCTACCGCGTGATGCGGCTGCTTTCCGGGATGGGCGTGTTCAAGGAAGAGCAGGGCGGGAAGTTCTCATTGACGCCTGCGGGCGAGCTGCTGCGATCCGAGACGCCGAGTTCAATGCGTTATACTGCCATGATGTTCGGCGACCGCTGGACGACGCGAGCGTACGAGCACTTTGCCGATTCTCTGCGCACTGGTGTGGATGGTGTGACCCAGGCCTACGGGCAGCATGTGTTCGATGTGCTTGCAGAGCACCCGGAGGAACTGAAGACATTTCAGTCGGCGATGACAAGTTCCTCGACCTTGGCGGGGAATGCGGTGGTCAGTGCCTATGACTTCAGTGGCATCGAGCGTATCGCGGATGTTGGCGGTGGCCATGGTGCGTTGCTGGCGTCGATTCTGCGTCACTATCCGAATATGCACGGCGTTCTATTCGATCGCGCCGAAATCGTTGGCGCCGTGACGAGCGAGCAATTCTCCGGTTGCGAAGACCGCATTTCTTTTGAGAGCGGAAGTTTCTTTGAGCGCGTCCCAGAGGGATGTGATGCATATATCATGAAGCACATTATTCACGATTGGAGCGATGAGCATTGCCGGACGATTCTCAGCCTTGTGCGCGAGAATCTCGTGTCGAATGGGCGTTTGCTCCTGTGCGAGATGGTTGTGACCGATGAGCCCGAACCGTCCCCGGCAAAGATCCTCGACATCGAGATGCTGCTCGTCACCGTGGGCGGCAAAGAGCGGACTAAGGATGAATTCGCTGAGCTTCTTGCATCATGTGGTTTTCGCCTGAGCCGCATCGTGCAGACCGAACGGCCGATCTGCGTGATTGAGGCTTTGCCAGTTTGATTGTGACGATACCCTTCATTGTCGTCGGTTACAGTGCGGTTGGGTCGTTAGAATGTGGTGAGGGATCGATGCGGCTTCTGCTTTTGCTAATCGTAGTGTTCACGATCATGGCTCTGATCCAGAGCAAGCGGCATGGTTGTAAATTCGGGAGCGAGGACTGGTTGTCCTGCGTCGTCGACAATACCACAAAGGAGTACTACTCGGCGCTGACGCCGCATAAGCGCCTCACTCAGCTGAACGAGGCGCGCGCCTCGTCGATGTAATATTGGCGAAAGGCGCGTGCGATCGGCCCCGGTTTTCCTGTGCCGATGGTGTGACCGTCGATTGTCACGACGGGCAGCACAAAGGCGGATGCCGCTGTTAAGAAGGCTTCGCGGGCGTCGTGAGCTTCTTCGAGGGTAAACGGGCGTTCCTCGATGGCAACGCCGTCTTCTTGCGCCAATCTCAGGATCGCTCGGCGTGTCACACCAGGCAGTATCTGCGGCCCCAGCGGTTGAGTTCGGAGCACACCGTTCGCATCGATTATGAATGCCGAGGATGATGTGCCCTCAGTTACGGCACCATCCTCAAACATCCACGCTTCGTAAGCGCCGCGGGCTTTGGCCTCTTGTTTGCCCATTACCTGAGCCAACATAGACGTCGATTTGATGTCCCGGCGCTTCCAGCGGATGTCGGGAATTGTGATTACCGTGACACCAGTCTCTGCTTGGGGATGGTTCACAAGCGGACGGGTCTGCGTGAAGGCCACGACCGTCGGAGACGGCGAGGCGGGATAGGCGAAGTCGCGCTCAGCAGACCCACGGCTGATTTCCAGATAGACGATTCCCTCATCGACGCTGTTCTCGGCGATAAGGGTCTCATGCAGTTCGCGTAGACCCTCGTCCGGCATGGGTCGGGGAATGTGGATTTCACCAAGAGAGCGGTCGAGGCGCGCCAGATGCCCGTCGAAGTCCACAAGCTTCCCGTCGAGAACAGCCGTGACCTCGTAGACGGCATCACCGAACAGAAAGCCCCGATCGAAGACTGAAATCTTCGCGACTTCTTCAGGCTCGAAGGCGCCGTTCACATAGACGATGCGGGACATGGGCGTGGCGACACCCTTAAGAATCGCAGACCGGTTTGATCCTCAAGCCAGCCTCCGCAATGAGAGCCCGGTCGTCGGCCGCATCGTTGTTGGCAGTGGTCAATAGCTTGTCGCCGTAGAAGATTGAGTTTGCGCCCGCAAGAAAACACAGGATCTGCGCCTCCTTATTCAACGACTCCCGTCCGGCGGAGAGGCGCACGAACGAGGTCGGCATCAGGATGCGTGCGGTCGCGACCATGCGAACGAGCTCAAGTGGTTCGACCCGGGCCTGGCTTTCTAGAGGCGTGCCGGGAACCGGAACGAGCGCATTGATTGGGACGCTCTCCGGGTGTGGCTCCAGTGTGGCCAGTTCCTGTAGCAAACGTGCTCGATCCTCGATGCTCTCGCCCATGCCGATAATGCCGCCGCAACACACCTCGACGCCGGCGCTGCGTACATTGGCGATTGTCTCCAGTCTGTCTTCATATGTGCGTGTTGTGATGATCTCTTTGTAGAACTCGGGCGACGTATCGAGATTGTGGTTGTAGGCCGTCAGTCCCGCGTCGGCGAGGCGGTCCGCCTGGTCTTTGGTCACCATGCCCAATGTGACGCATGCTTCCATCTCGAGGGCCCGGACGCCGCGCACCATATCCAAGACCTTGTCGAAGTCCGGGCCATCTTTGACCTGCCGCCAAGCAGCGCCCATGCAGAAACGTGTTGCGCCCGCATCCTTGGCAAGCCTGGCTTTAGCGAGAACGTCGTCCACATCGAGCAGGGACTCGCGATCTAGGCCCGTCTCCTTCGCGTAGTGCGCTGACTGCGGGCAGTACTTGCAGTCTTCGGGGCAGGAGCCGGTCTTTATCGAGAGCAGGCTTGCGAGTTGGACCTGTCCATCCGCGTGGTAGCGGCGATTGATCGCGCGGGCCTGGTCCAGCAGGTCGAACAACGGCGACTGCAGCAGGTCCACGATTTCGGATGTTTGCCAGTCATGGCGGATCGCGGCGCGCGGTTCGCCCTCATGTTCCGCCTGGCGAATTAGGCCCTTGAAAGGACTCAAGCTTTCCAACGTTTCTGTCACGGGACCCCAAGCCATTGATTCCTTAGAATTAGAGGTAACGCTAATACAGGATTAGCGAAGAACAGTCGATTATCGTTTCAGCTCAGAGACATGCGTCTTGCAAGCGTGTTCATACCCTGTTTCGTTCTAGTGATTGGATCGCAGGGCGGCAACAGCGTGCTCGGTGTCGACTGGTTATCGTCGGTGCAACGCCTGCTTTTGGGTTGCCGATTCATGCGAATGTCTCGATTCAGGCCGAGGATATCAATCAACTGTAGATAGGTGCGGGATCGACTTCAACGGTCACGGTCAGTAACGGCTCGGGCTCTAGCAGCGGCCGCAGCGGGGCTAACGAATTCGACCTCCGCGAAAACGCTTCCGTAGATTTCATGAGTAGCTTTGTAGAGACAGAAGCCAACTTCTTGCTTGACGACAATTCCATCACGAACTTCGTCGTCAGTTGGGACAATGTCGAGGTTAACTTCGATATTGGTGACAACTCAACCACAACAATCGATGCCAGCGGCGCTACAAACGACGCGACACATGGCTCTGACCAGGGCGACGACAGGAATGCCTTCCGCCTTGGCAGTGGCCAAGAGACGATTACCGGTGGTAGCGGAGCGGATCTTTTCGAAGTTGGAGATTCGACTGACTTGACCGCTAGTGATTCATTCGACCCCGATGCCGGCGACTTTGACGCACAGGAGCTCGACCTCAACTCGGGCACGACGTTCGACCTGAGGGGTCAAGATCTCCAGAACATTGAAATTCTAGAATTCGATCCCAGGAATGTCACGCTGCTGGTCGATCAGGCCAACCTCGATCAGCTCTTGGCGATGGTGCAGAAGCTGAGCCCTGCGGCTCAAGCCTCTCGACGGGGTCGGCCAACCCGAGATGAGCACGTGAACACTCGATACAAAGAAGAAGCCCCGAACGGGGGTCGCGGGGCTTCTTCGGGTTCCTTTGGGGGGAACCAGGTGATGGGGAGGGAAGACCCATCACCGTGGCCCAAATAACACGCTGTGTGACCAAAAATCAACGGCGGCGCTCTGAGTGGCTGCCCTCTGCTTGTTGGTTGCCATTTGAGTACTCCAATTAGTGACGAGAAACGGACACAATACTAGATTTGGTGGAGCGACTCGGAAGTGGAGTTCAATGGCCGTGGGGGCCGGCAAGGGGCCGGGCGTTCGCCTCAGTCAGGAGGAGCAACCCTCCTAAGCATCGGACGCGTCAGAGCCGCGCGGGAGAAGCTGTTTTACGAAACGAACCCAATTGCTGCGCTGCAAAAACGGGGTCGACAGAACGCGACCTCAAACTTGACCTCGCCGACGCCTTCGGTCGCCTCACAGCACACGCCTTCTCTCGAAGCGCCACGCCTAGCTTCAATCGAGATAACAAACGTCCAGTTGAGGTTGCTCGTACAATTCTGGATTTGCCGCTAAGACAGGATCATGCGGGGACGCGAAAGCCGATATGGGGCCTTCCTCGAGAAGCTGAGCCGGGACAATCTGCGGCGGAACCTCACCGATGTTGCGGCGAGGAACGCGCGGACTCTGGAGGTCGGCGGCCGGCGCTATGTCAATCTCGCGAGTAACGACTATCTCGGTTTGCGTTTTCATGAGGCCCTGATCGAGCGGGCCTGCGCCTGGGCGAGGGAGTTCGGAACGGGTTCTGGGGCCTCGCGTCTCGTTACAGGCAATGTGGAGCTTTTCGTACGTATCGAGAGGAAGGTCGCTGCGCTCAAAAATAAGCCGGCCGCGCTTGTCATGGCCTCGGGCTTTCAGGCGAATGCCGGCGTTCTGAAAGCGCTCTTCGACAAGACGGTGATCGGCGCCGAGCCGCTTGTTTTCGCCGACCGCCTCAACCACGCCAGCATGCATTTCGGTTGTCAGGCCGCTGGCGTCAGCCAAGTCCGATATCGGCACTTGGACACGGCGCATCTCGCCGAACTCCTCGATCGGCATGCCACCGACCCGCGCCCGAAATTCATTCTGACGGAGAGCGTGTTTTCCATGGACGGCGATGTAGCGCCCATCGCCGAAATCGCAAAGCTCGCCCGCGAACACGATGCGATGCTGGTGGTGGACGATGCGCATGCCACCGGCATTCTGGGTGAGGGCGGCCGCGGACTTTCCGACGGTGCCGATCTGGTGATCGGCACGTTCTCAAAAGCCCTCGGAAGTTTCGGGGCCTATGTCGCTTGCTCTGAGACCATGCGCGACTATCTCGTGAATCGTTGCGGGGCTTTGATCTACTCCACGGCCCTTCCGCCGCAAGTCTTAGGGGCAATCGATGCAGCACTCGACCTGTTGCCGTCACTCGACGACGAGCGGAAACGAGTTGCGGACCTCTCGGCCCATTTCCGCCGCGAGGCGCGTGGGCTCGGCTACGGGACGGCGGGCTCCTCGACCCAGATCGTGCCCGTGGTCGCCGGTACCGCCGATGCAGCCCTTCGGCTGAGCGAGGCCCTGCGGCAAGCGGGATACTGGGCGACCGCGATCCGCCCCCCGACAGTGCCGCAGGGGACATCGAGAGTCCGCTGCGTGTTCACTGCCGCCCATGGGTCGGAGGATGTGGACGGCTTGTCGGAGGCATTGGCGGCCTCGGCGCGTCACCTGACTGATGTGGCATCGACGTAGATGCAACTCGTTCTCGTTCATGGCTGGGGATTTACTCCATCGATCTGGCAGCCCCTGGTTGCCCAGCTAGGCAATGCCGAAGTGACTGCAATCGATCTTGGCTTTATCGGAAGTGGAGACACATCGGGCAGGCAGGAATGGCCGGACGATGCCGTGGCCATTGGACATTCGCTCGGCGTGCTGTGGCTCCTGAAGCAGGGCGGAGCCCGCTTCCGCGGGCTAGTCTCCATCCAAGGCTTCGACCGTTATTGCCCGCATGTGTCAAAGTCCCGGGTCCTAGCCTTGAGGCGAGGGATCGATCGCGATCCGGCCGGTACGATGGAGGCTTTTTGGACCTCCTGCAGGGCGCCGGGCTTTGCATCGCCATCCGCCTTGAACCCTGACCGCTTGCGTGAAGGGCTTGATTGGCTAATACAGTGGAACGCAGAGGACGCCAGGAAATCTCTTGGATGTCCGATTCTTAGCCTTGCAACCCAAGACGATGTCATCGTCCCGCCAGCGATGACCGAAACCATATGGGGCAAGGAGAATGTGGTTTGGTTGCCCGAAGGTGGGCATGTCTTGCCGTACAAGTTTCCAGAGTGGTGTGCCACGCATGTCATTAAATTCGCCAATTCTGTCTCGTCGTAGCGCTGCTGTCGCAGCGCAGTTCGACGCGAAGGCCGAGGTGTATGACGAGTACGCAAGCCTGCAAGCCCGCATCGCTGCACGGCTTGCGAAGTACCTGCCCGATCTTGCAGCGCCCAGGGTTCTTGAACTTGGCTGTGGCACGGGTCTGTTCAGCCGCCACCTCGTCTCGCAATACCCACGAGGCCAGCTGTATTTGACCGATGCCGCACCGGGGATGATTGGGGTTTGCAGGCGCAATTTAGAAGCTTCGGCTGAGAATGCATCCTTCGAGGTGATGGATGCGACAGCGCCATTTTCTTACGACAACCTCGATCTCATCGTCACAAGCATGATGCTTCATTGGCTCCCCGACCCGACGGCTACGTTGGCGCGTCTGCGCCGCCAACTGTCACCTGGCGGCATGCTCCTATTCGCAACGCCGGGACCTCATTGTTTCGCCGAGTGGCGGACCGTCCTTGCTACCGAGGGTCTGCCGTGCGGCATTCCTGACCTGCCCGAGATGCCAGGCGTTGTCGACGAGGAGCACTTAGCACCGGACAGGGACTCGCTGTCCTTTTTACGGCGCATGAAGGCTGTTGGCGGTCTTCATCCGCGCGATGGCTACGAACCTCTCTCGGCGGGCGAACTTCGTAAGGCAATCCGAGCTACCAACATCCGCTTTGGTGGACAGGTGACGTGGCACATTGTCTACGGGCGTCTAAAGCGAGCCTGATGAAGCCTTGTCGAGCCCTTCGATGATACCAGCGTAAGCGCGGGCGAGTTCCTCATCCGTAATGCAATAGGGTGGCATCAGATAAATCGTCGAGCCAAGTGGCCGGATGTTTAGACCGTTCGCCAGATACCAAGCTCGGAGCCTCAAGCTCAACTCTGATTGATAAGACGTATCGTCACCGATATCGAAAGCGAGGACGGGGCCGAGGGTTCGCTGCCTCATCACGTCAGGCCGTGTAGCCAAGACATCGAGCATAGTTTGGTGATGCGCATTGATCTCGGCGATCCGCGTCATGGTGTGCTCTTCCTCATACAGGTCGAGTGCCGCGAGCGCCGCCGCACAGGCCAGCGGATTTGCAGTGAATGAATGCCCGTGCGGCAAAGCACGGTCAAAGTCGTGCCCGAGAAAGATGTCGAACAGCCGGTCACGCACGACCGTGGCCGCGAGCGCCATATAGCCCCCCGTCAAGCCCTTGGAGAAGCAAGCGATATCGGGGACCACATCCGCAAGCTCCATTGCGAACAACTTGCCGGTCCGCCCAAAACCGGTCGCGACCTCGTCGAAGATGACGAGCACTTGAGCCTCGCGCGCCATCTCGACCACGCGCTTCAGGAAGCTTGGGCGGCAGATACGAATGCCGGCCGCGCCTTGCATCATTGGCTCGATAATCATCGCAGCGATGCTTTGCTTGTGATTGGCCAACACAGACTCGAGAGCGGACAATGCACCCGCCTCGCGTTGCTCAGCTGCGTCGTCACCCTCGAACGTATAAGGATAAGGCACGACGCGGACGTCGCACATCAGGTCCTTGAAGGCGCCAAACATCTGCGAACCGCGGCCAACGGACATGGCGCCCAGCGTGTCGCCATGATAACCGCCGTCGAAGGCAATCAGCGTCCGGCGCTGTTCCCCGCGATTGACCCATGATTTGTACGCGATCTTGATTGCGGCTTCGACCGCCGTAGAGCCATCGTCCGTATAGAAAACGCGATTGAGATCGCCGGGCAGCAGCCGGGCAAGCGTCTCGGCTAAGTCGGCTGCGGGTGCATGGGTAAAACCCGCGAACATGACATGGTCCAGTGTTTCCGCCTGTCGCGCAATTGCTGCGTTGATCTTGGGGTGAGAGTGTCCGTGCGTGCACGTCCACCAGGACGAAATCATATCCAAGATTTCTCGGCCGCTTGCATCGAACAATGATGCGCCTTGGGCGCGTGCAATCACTTGTGGTTCGACTTCGATGCCGTGTTGCGTGTAGGGGTGCCAAACATGCCGCTTGTCGCGTGCGACGATGTCTTTTGCGGACTGTGAGCCCAGTGGGTTTGAATGTTCGTTCACGGTCTTCCCGTTGCAAGCTTCAGGAGGTCGAGTTCGGGCGTAATTGCCTTCAACGTCTCGCGGTTGATGGTCTCAAGGAAAGGAATCTCCGCAAGTACGTCGACTTGTCCGAAACGTTCGATTGCCGCGCGATTATGCGGCGTTTCAGGACCGCTGATGACCACGCCTGCAAATGGCAGGCCGCGGCGGCGAATGGCTTCCAGTGACAGCAGAGTATGATTGATGGTCCCCAACGTTGAGCGGGCCACAAGAATGATAGGCAGTTCCAAAGAGTCCGCCAGATCGATCATGAAGGCGCCGCCGCAAATTGGTACCATAAGTCCGCCCGCGCCTTCCACGACGACGAGCTTGTCTTGCAGCGGCAACTTAATCTTCTCCATGTCCAGCACAATGTTCGCTCGTCGCGCAGATTCGTGTGGGGCCATCGGTTCGGGTAGGAGGTAGGCCTCCGGCAGGATACGGCTAGCGGGAAGCTCCGCCAGGTGCTGTACGGTCGCCGAGTCTGTGGTCGGCGCGGTACCCGCCTGAATTGGCTTCCAGTAAACGGCGTCGAGTTGCGTCAGCAGCCATGCAGATGCGAGCGTCTTGCCTACCTCGGTATCAGTGCCTGTGACGAAAAAGCCGGGCAATACAGCACTCCTGATGTTGTTCGGGCGGCGGGTGGGCGACTTTATCGGGCGGGGCCCAGGAGGCAAGGGATCGGATACTAGGATCTAACGAAGGCTGGGGTGCTACAAATGCGCGTCCGTTCGCTTTGTCTCTGGACGGCAACAATAGAGTTGGGCCAGAAACTCCATCCATGTGCCGGTTTCTGACGTTCATTTTTGCAGTTCTCCTCGGATGCACCACGCTCGCCGCCGCTGAGGGTAAGACCCTTCGGGTGGCCTATGATGCCGATCCGACCTCGCTGGACCCGCATGAGCAGCTTGCCAGCGCGACGCTCCAGCTTTCTCATCTGGTTTTCGATCCGCTAATTCGTCGGCGCCAGGACAACACGTTTGAGCCGCGCTTAGCCGAGCGTTGGGAGCAAATTGACGAGGTTACCTTGCGGTTCCATCTGCGCGACGGCGTGACGTTTCACTCGGGCCGACCGCTGACGGCCGACGATGTCGTCTGGACATTCGATCGGCTCAAGACGAGCCCAGACTTCAAAGCTTTGTTCGAGCCGTTTCAAGAGGCAAGGGCTGTCGACAACCACACTGTCGACATCGTCACCAAGGGGCCGTACCCGCTTACGCTGAACCTGGCCACCTACATCTTTCCCATGGACCACGCCTTCTACACAGGAACGGATGAGAATGGGCGGCCGAAGGATGCGGTCGTCAAGCACGGATCGTCGTTTGCTTCAGCCAATATCAGCGGGACGGGGCCGTTTCGCGTGACCAAGCGCGAGCAGGGGATTCGGCTGGAGCTGCAGCGTGTCGACGACTACTGGGATACCGAGTCGCCGGGCAACGTGAAAAAGATCGTTCTAACGCCGATTAAAGAGCCGGCGACCCGAGTTGCAGCGCTGCTAGCTGGCGATGTCGATTTTATTGCGCCAGTTCCGCCCACGGACTTCAGGCGCCTCGAAGCGGCGCCTTGCTGCACATTGGTGACCATGCCGTCGACGCGGATATTGACCTTCCAGTTGAATCAGAATCGCGTCGAGGCCTTCAAGGACCCACGCGTTCGGAAAGCCATGAGCTACGCCATCAACCGAAAAGGCATTGCCAAGAAGATCATGCGCGGCTTCGCAACGCCCGCGGGTCAGCTGAGCCCGGAAGGCTATGCGGGGCATGATCCCGACATCGCTCCACCGCACAACGTCGAAAAAGCCAGAGCGCTCATGAAAGAAGCTGGCTACGAGGATGGCTTCTCGGTGACGATGATTGCGCCCAACAATCGCTACGTGGGCGATGCCCGTATTGCTGAGGCGGTCGCTGCGATGCTCGCCAAAATCAACATCAAGGTCGATCTTCAAACGATGCCGAAAGCGCAGTACTGGCAGCGCTACGATGCGCGCGACGGCGACATATTGATGATCGGCTGGCAGTCTGACACACAAGATTCAGGGAACTTTTTCGAGTTCCTGGCTATGACGCCCGACTCGGCGACCGGCTACGGACAATATAATGCGGGTCATTATTCCAACCCGGAGGTAGACCGGTTGACCATGCTGTCGCAGTCCATGACGGACTTGGATGCGCGCGCCAAGGTGCTCAAAAAGGTCGAGCGCCTCCTTCACGACGATGCTGCACTATTGCCGATTCAATGGCAGCACTTGGCATGGGCCGCGCGCGACAATGTGAATATTGAGCCCATCGTTAATGCCATCGATATGCCTTATCTTGCCGACCTCGTAGTCGACTAAGGTGGGTCGCTTGGGGAGGGCTGGTCGTGTTCAAGAAAATTCTACTGGTACTGTTGGCGCTGATTGCGGTGTTCGCGATCTATATCACCCTGCAGCCTGACGAATATCGTGTTGAGCGCACGGTCACCATGGCCGCGCCAGCAGGGAAAGTGTTCGAGAACGTCAACGACCTACAGAAATGGGAGGCTTGGTCGCCTTGGGCCAAGATCGATCCCGATGCGAAGCTGGCATTTGAAGGTCCTCGTGCAGGCAAAGGCGCCGCTATGACTTGGGATGGCGATGACAACGTGGGCGCCGGCAAGATGACGATCGTCGAGAGCGATCCAGGCAAGGCGATCAACATCGAGGTCACATTCACGCGGCCCTTTGAAGGAGGTACCAACTCTGACTTTCGCTTTGTGCCAAAAGGCGATCAGACCGAAGTCGCTTGGGCCATGCACGGAACGCACGGTTTCGTAGCAAAGGTCTACAACGTCGTTTTCGACGGCCGCGGGATGATGGGCAAGAATATCGACAAAGGTCTTGCCCAGTTGAAGACTGTTGTCGAGCAGTCCTGATCAAAGGCGTGCGGCTGTTGGGGCAATTGGTCTCAGATTGTTGACTGGGCTATAGTTTCTTAGCGCGGCTCGCTTGTGAGCAGATCCAGGCGTGCGCGGCTACGTGTAGCGATGGCTTAGGGGGGCGCGGCAGCGTCATCGGCATTGCCCGCGGACAGTCATGGTTTGGGACTTCCTGAAGGACGACATAGAGCCGCGATTGCCGGCTCGCAGGCGTGTTGTTCTGACCATGGCCTTGGTCGGAGTCCTAACCGGACTTGTTTCCAGCCTACCGCTGCCAATTCCGGAAATTCGGCTCGAAGAGGATGGGCTCATTCTGAACACGCCAGGAAGCCCGCTCCATGCCGGCATTGCATTCGCCGCAGGCATAGCCAGTTGCATGTGGGCCTGGGTATCCCGCGACTTAGGGAAGTGCCTGTTGACTGCACTACTGGTTCTTCTTGGCTGGCTCGCCGCAGTGAATACTGCAAACGATCTTTATCAGTTACTGATTGGTTCTGGGGCATTCGGCACCGCAACGGGTGCGAAGGAGGGCAGGGAGGCCGTTGGACTCATGCTTGGCGGCGTGGTCGCTGGCGGAGTCGGTGCGGGGCTGACCGCATTCGGTGCGGGTATTCCAGCCAAGGCGATACGCCGGCATCAAAGCTGGAGTCCGATTGTGCTTATAGGCGCGCTCGTCGGAGTCATGCTGTACCCCGCTGCTGCATTACGCTGGCCCTATCTGATCTTTGTCCCATGGCAAGCTATGGTGGCTGCTTCGATCGGTGTTGGTCTGACGCAACGACGATAGAGCAGCATTCGCATGTGCTCTCGACGTGACAAGACTGCTTCCATGACAAGATTCATCCGCTGACATGCGCACGCTTCTCTCTGCAATTGGCTTCGCTGCGCGGCGCTTGAGCCAGGCGCTTCTGGTCATGCTCGCGATCCTCGTCATTGCCTTTGCTGTACGTGAGAGTCTTGGCGACCCGGTCCGCGAGTTTACCGGGCAAGTTGTTTCCGATGCGGAGCGAGCCCAACTGCGCAAGGAGTTGGGCCTGGACCGTCCTTGGCCAATTCAGTTGACCGACTATCTGGGTCGGGCGCTGCAAGGAGACCTCGGAGCCTCCTTCATCTACAAGAGGCCGACGGTAGACGTTGTGTTGGCTAAGTTTCCCGCCAGCTTCGAGCTGGTCCTGGGCGCCAGCCTGATTGTGCTGGTGTTTTGTGTGCCGGCGGGCGTGTACTGTGCAGTAAAGCCAGATCGGTTGGGCGCCAGGCTGATTCTGAGCCTTAGCGTGCTTGGGATTTCCATTCCCGTATTTCTCACCGGTATCTTGCTAATCACCGTCTTCGCCGTCTGGCTGGGGTGGCTGCCCGCGTTCGGACGCGGCGAAACCGTTGCTCTAGGTCCCTGGGAAACGGGACTGCTGACACGCGATGGGCTCACACATCTTGTGCTGCCGGCGCTCACGCTCTCCTCAATCATGCTGCCGCTTTTTGTACGGCTTGTACGTAGCGCAATGCTCGGTGAACTCGGACATGACTATGTGCGGACAGCCTGGGCGAAAGGGGCGAAGCCTTATCGGGTGTGGTTCGTCCATGCGTTACGTAATGCGCTGTTGCCGCTCGTTGCCGTGGGAGGGCTTCAGATCGGCACGCTTGTCGCCTACACGCTTCTGACGGAGACCGTCTTCCAATGGCCCGGTATGGGCTTTCTGTTTCTTGAGGCGGTCACACGCTCCGACATCCCGCTCATCACAACCTATCTTGTCTTGGTGGGGCTCCTGTTCGTCGTGGTGAACACGCTGGTTGATCTGGCGAGCTTGGCGCTTGACCCGCGTGTGAGCTTGGAGGACAGCCGATGAGTCAACGCTCCGCCGTGGCCGCAACGAGCAGCATCGTCGGTTTCACGCGTGGCCGCCCCGGGGTCGGGCTCGCGTTGATCGTACTGATGTCGATTGCGGTACCCGCTTTTCTCGCACCGGTGATTGCGCCTCAGAACCCTTTCGACCTGGCTGGCTTCGATATCATGGACGCGGAGTTGCCCCCTGCCTGGCTTGAGGGGGGCGATCAACGGTTTCCACTGGGGACCGATGCCCAGGGGCGCGACCTACTCAGCGCGATCCTTTACGGTGCCCGAATCTCGCTTCAGATCGGTGTTTTGGCTGTCTTGATTCAGGCTTCGATCGGGATCACGCTCGGTTTGCTTGCGGGCTATTTCGGCGGCCGAACGGATGTGATCATCACGCGCCTGGCGGACATCCAGCTCGCGCTATCTACACTCATGATGGCCATTGTCGTTATGGCGTTGGTTCGAGCGAGCCTCGGCGGTGAAGCCTTGAGCGCCTTCGCGGTTCCGCTTCTGGTCATCGTGATTGGCCTTGCCGAGTGGCCCATTTTCGCCCGTACGGCGCGTTCTGCGGTGCTTGTCGAGGCCACGAAAGATTATGTGCGAGCAGCCCGGGCAGTTGGTGGCAGCGACATCACCATCCTTCGCCGGCATATTCTCCCTAACAGCGTCTCTCCGCTGATTATCTTGGCGACGACGCAAGTGGCCGGCGCGATCATGGCCGAGGCGGCTTTGTCCTTCCTCGGCCTCGGTATGCCGGTCACCCAGCCGTCGCTCGGAACGCTGATTCGCTCCGGTTACGACCTCATATTCGCAGGCAGTTGGTGGGTGACGGTCTTGCCCGGGCTCGTCCTGGTTGCGTTGTTGATATCCATTAATGTTCTGGGAGACGGCTTGCGGGATTTCCTGGATCCGCGTCGCAGCACCGGATGATCATGGGTAGCGCTGCGGGCTAAACCGTCAAAGTCCTTGATAATTTGGGCCCCAGCGACCCATAAGATATACAAGGCCCAGGTCCCGCCACGCTGGGCGGAAAAGTGCCTCTCAGGTATCGCGGAGGAGAAGTTATGGAGACCCCGAGCTCGGCCAGTCCGGATCTCATTTTTGCCTTGCGTCGTGTGACTGAGCGCGCGGCCTGCGCCGCCTTCAACTGGATCGGCAGGGGCGATGCGGGCGACGGTGGGAATGCGGCATTGGAAGCCATGAGAACCGCGCTCTCGGAGATCGACCTCGATGCCGTCGTTGTCATTGGCGAAGCCACTGCTGGGGAAGCGCCACAGCCGCAGCGGGGTGAGCGCCTCGGCCGCCCAGGCGCGGCCTTCAAGGCCGACATCGCCGTCGATCCCGTCGAGGGGACCAGCTATTTGGTGCGAGGGCTTACGAATGCTCTCGCCGTGCTCGCCGTCGCGCCGCGCGGCGCGATGATGGATCCGGGCCCGGCTTTTTACATGGAGAAGTTTGTGGCCGCAGCGCCCGCACGCGGCAAGATCGACCCATCCTGGCCCACGGCCAAGAAACTCGAAGAGCTTGCCAAGGTCTTGGATAAGGACATTTATGACCTAAACATCTTCGTGCTCGAAAAGCCGCGGCACCGCGACCTTGTTAATGAGATCCTTGAGGCGGGCGCTCGCGTGGCGATGTATCCGGCTGGCGATGTGGCAGGTGCTTTAATGGCCGCAGTCCCCGGATCGTCAATCGATGCCTTGATGGGAACAGGCGGCACGCCGGAAGGGATCATGTCCGCTTGTGCCGTGCGCGCCATAGGTGGCGAGTTTCTAGCCCGGTTCGACCCGCAGCTTCAGACGGAGACTCAAGCGGTGCAGGATGCGGGTATCGACACGCAGCGCTGGTACGAGCGCAATGAGCTGATTACGTCGGATGGCGTCTTCTTTTGCGCGACGGGTATAACAACCGGTCTCATGCTGGAAGGCGTGGAACGCAAGAGATCGCACTATAAGGTGCAAACAATGATGATAACTGGGGCGACAGGCGAGCGGCAGATTATGACGAGCTATATTCCGACCGACCGCCTTGCGAGCGTGGCGGCTCGCGACGTCGCCTAAGAAGCCACGGTTGGAAACGCCTGGGAAGGAACATGCCCAAGCGAGTTGATCATCCGATCATCCTCGGCATTGTGGGTGATTCGGCGTCTGGAAAGACGACCTTGTCGGCCGGAGTCGCGCAGATTCTCGGCGAAGAGCACTGCTCGGTCTTTTGCACGGACGATTACCACTCGTTTGAACGCAAGGAGCGCAACGAGGCTGGCCTTTCCGCGCTCGACCCGCGCGCCAACTACATCGATATCTTGGAGCAGCACCTGCGCCTGCTTCGCAGTGGCGAGCCGGTCCTGAAGCCGGTCTATTGCCACAAGACAGGCACGCTCGGGCGCCCGCGCTACTTCAAGCCGACCGAGTTCGTGATCGTCGAGGGGCTCTTGGGCTACGCGACGCGTGCAATGCGCGACTGCTATGACGTGAAGATTTACCTCGATCCTGAGGACGATCTCCGGATTAAGTGGAAAATCCATAGGGACACTGCGAAACGGAACTACCGGCTTGAAGACGTCGTCGCGTCGTTGGAGCGTCGGAAACAGGATAGCCCTAATTTCATTCACCCTCAGCGCACCTTCGCCGATATTGTTATCCGGTTTCAGACCCCCCAGGAAAAGCTGCCGCGAGAAGAGGCAAATGGCGCGGATATGCGCCTCGATGTGCGGCATCTCCTACGTCCCACGCTACCGCACCCGGACTTCACACCTTTGTTCGACGGTAGCAGCAACGCGGGTCTGCATCTGGAACTGGCACGCGATAAGGATGGAAAACCCGTCGACGTACTTGAGATCAACGGCAATATCTCCGACAAGAGGGCCGAGCGGATCGAAGATCTGCTGTGGAATCTCATTCCGGAGGCGGGTCACTTGCGCGACCAGGTAGGCCGTATCGATGTCGCCAACGGTGCCAATGGAGCGAGCAAGAGCCACCCGCTTGCGCTGACCCAACTTCTTGTGGGCTATCACGCGGTCAAGGCGGCGATGGGCGTCCGTGCCTACTAGGGTTGGGGCGCACCATAACAACACGGGGCGCAAGGCCATCGATGCAGGATCAGGCAGTGGCGGACGTAACACACAAGGACATGGCCAATGCCATTCGGGCGCTCGCCATGGACGCTGTACAACAGGCGAAGTCGGGTCATCCCGGAATGCCCATGGGCATGGCGGACGTGGCCACGGTGCTTTTTACCCGGTTTCTGAAATTCGACGCCGCTCACCCTGACTGGCCGGACCGAGACCGGTTCGTGCTCTCCGCGGGCCATGGGTCGATGCTGCTCTATGCGCTGCTCTACCTGACCGGCTATCCTGATATGGATATTGGCGAAATCGAGCGCTTTCGGCAGCTCGGATCACGCACAGCTGGCCACCCCGAATACGGACACGCACCTGGTATAGAAACAACGACAGGCCCGCTGGGGCAGGGGGTCGGCAACGCCGTCGGTATGGCGCTGGCGGAGCGTCTTCAGAATGCTCGCTACGGCGACGACATTGTGAGCCACTTCACCTACTGCATGGCTGGCGATGGATGCCTCATGGAAGGGATCAGCCAGGAGGCGATTTCTTTGGCTGGTCATTTGAAGCTCGGTCGGCTGATCGTCCTGTTCGATGACAACCAAATTTCTATCGATGGATCGACAGACCTTGCGGTGAGCGACGATCAGCTTCAGCGTTTCGGTGCGTCAGGCTGGCATACCGCGGCTGTCGATGGTCACGATCCGGAGGCTGTCGCGCTTGCCATCGAAAACGCACGCAACGTTACGGACCAGCCATCGATTGTCGCATGCCGCACCGTGATCGGCTACGGCGCACCCAATAAGCAGGGCACGGCTTCGACCCATGGTGCGCCCTTGGGTGATGAGGAAATTGCGGGGGCCCGAGAGACCTTGGGGTGGCCGCATGCACCGTTTGTAATCCCCGATGAGATATTGGCTGTCTGGCGGGATGCAGGCCTTCAGAATCGGGCCTTGTTTGAGCGTTGGACGGAGGCTGCCCAGAAGCTCGATGCGGAAGCCCGTGCGCATCTGATTGACCCCGTGGATGCAAAGGTGGCCGCGGCGATTTCTGAGGCCGTCGCCATTATCAAGGCCGAGTTCTCGGCCGAGGGCGCGAAACTGGCGACGCGTCAGTCTTCGCAGAAAGTGCTTGAGCGCCTGGTGCCGGTCGTGCCGGGGCTCATAGGTGGTTCGGCGGACCTTACCGGTTCCGTCGGTACGCTGACAAAGCAACACGGCACATTGAAGACGGGCGACTTCGCGGGCAACTATATTCACTACGGCGTACGTGAGCATGCGATGGGCGCGGCGATGAACGGCATGGCGCTCCATGGCGGTATTGTACCCTATGCCGGAACCTTCTTGGTATTTTCCGACTACTGCCGTCCATCGATCCGGCTTTCAGCTCTGATGGAACAGCGTGTCGTTTATGTCATGACCCACGACTCCATTGGCCTGGGTGAGGATGGCCCAACGCACCAGCCCGTCGAGCAATTGGCCGCACTGCGCGCCATTCCCAACCTCAACGTGATGCGGCCAGCGGACTCGGTCGAATGCGCTGAGTGCTGGGAGATCGCGCTGAATACCAAGTCCACGCCGACCATTATGACCCTCACACGCCAGGGTCTGCCGCTCCTTAGGACTGCGCAGACCAACGACAATCTGTGCGCAAAAGGGGCTTACGTGCTTCTAGAGCCAGAGGCCAGTCGCGACGTCACCATCCTGGCCACCGGATCTGAAGTTTCGCTCGCGGTAGAGGCCGCGAAACTGTTGGCGGAGCAGGGCACTGAGGCCGCAGTTGTGTCCATGCCGTGTTGGGAATTGTTCGAAGCGCAGGATCCGGCCTACCAGGAAGCCGTCTTGGGATCGGCGCCACGAGTTGGTGTAGAAGCAGCGGTCGAATTCGGCTGGCAAGAATGGTTGGGGCCCAAGGGTTCGTTCATTGGGATGCACGGTTTTGGTGCTTCCGCGCCCGCCGGAGATCTTTATAAGCATTTCGGGATCACGCCCGAAGCTGTCGCGGCAGCGGCGCGTGAGCTCATTGTCTAAATCAGGTTGGCATAAAGGGTAGGAGAATATGGGCACACCACGCGTTGCCATTAACGGATTTGGCCGGATCGGCCGTTTGACGTTCCGGGCTTTCATGGAGGCAGGCCGCGACGATCTCGAATTCGTCGCGATCAACGATCTAGGCTCTGCCGACATGAATGCCTTGTTGCTTGAGTTTGACTCCGTACACGGAAAATTCCCGGGTGAGATTTCGGTGGATGGCAACAGTCTCAGTATCAACGGCAAGGATGTTGCAGTTTTGGCCGAGCCCAATCCCGAGCAGCTGCCTTGGAGCGAGCTTGGTGTCGACATTGTCATGGAGTGTACTGGTCGCTTCGCAAAGCGTGAGGCCGCGGCTCAGCACTTAGAGGCGGGTGCAAAGCGTGTGCTCGTATCTGCTCCCTGCTCAGGCGCGGATTTGACCGTGGTTTATGGCGTCAACGACTCCAAGCTTACCGAGGCGGATCTGGTTGTCTCGAACGCGTCCTGCACTACCAACTGCCTCGCGCCGGTAGCGGAGGTTCTTCACAAGCTGGTGGGGATCGAGCGTGGCTATATGACGACGATTCATGCCTATACCGGCGACCAGCGGACAGTGGATACGCTTCACAAGGACCCACGCCGGGCCCGTGCGAGCGCTGTGAACCTAATACCTACGTCAACAGGTGCGGCAAAGGCTGTTGGACTTGTCCTGCCTGAGCTCGATGGCAAACTGGATGGCGCCTCGATCCGTGTACCAGTTCCCAATGTCAGCTTGGTTGACCTCACCTTTCAAGGAGCGCGTGAGACAACCGTCGAAGAAATCAACGAGGCTGTCGCGGAGGCCGCGTCCAAGGCGCCGCTCCTGGGCGTGCTCGGTGTCAATGACAAGCCGCTTGTTTCCTCGGATTTCAATCACAACCCTTTGAGCTCGGTGTTCGATGCAACCGGCACGCAGGTTATCGACAGCACATTCTGTCGCGTTGTCGCGTGGTATGACAATGAGTGGGGCTTCTCCAATCGGATGAGCGATACTGCAGTGGCGATGGGACGTCTTCTATGACCTCTGGCAGCGGCATGGCCGACATCAACCTTGCCAATATCAAGACCATCGATGGGGTCGATGTGGCGGGCAAGCGCATCCTTGTCCGCGCCGACCTAAACGTACCGGTCGACGATGGGGCCGTTGCCGATGCGACGCGGATCGAGCGCGTTTTACCGACGATCAAAAGCCTGACAAAAGCCGGTGCAAAGGTCGTTCTGATGTCTCATTTCGGCCGGCCAAAGGGCGAGCGCAGCCCCGAGACCTCACTCAAGCCCGTGGCGGCGAAACTCGCGGAACTTTTGCGCACGGACGTACAGTTCTTCGACGACTGTGTCGGTCCAGAGATCGAGGCAGGTGTTGCGTTGCTCAAGGACGGTGACGTCGCTCTGTTGGAAAACTTGCGGTATCACGCAGGCGAAACGAAGAACGACACTGGCTTTGCAAAACAGCTCGCTGCGCTCGGCGATATTTATGTGGATGACGCATTCTCTTGCGCGCACCGTGCCCACGCTTCTGTCGAGGCTATTGCTCATCTGATGCCAGCCTACGCAGGAATGGCGATGATGGCCGAGATCAATGCGTTGAGTGCTGCGTTGGAGGACCCCAAGCGACCCGTCATGGCTGTAGTCGGCGGCGCCAAAGTCTCGACGAAAATCGAGGTGCTCACCAATCTCGCGCAGCGCATGGACATGATTGTTGTCGGTGGCGGTATGGCCAACACATTTCTATTTGCTGACGGGGTCGACGTCGGCAAGTCACTCTGCGAGCCAGACTTCGTTCAAACCGTCAAAGAGATTGCGGAGAAGGCAAAAATTTCTGGCTGCGAGATTGTTCTGCCTGTCGACGTCGTCGTTGCGGATAGTCTTGCCGAAGGCGTCGAGACATCCGTGTGCGGTGTCGATGAAATCCCACCCGATGCCTTGGCATTGGACCAGGGACCGGCAAGCGTCGCGATGTTGAAAGACAAGCTCAAGGAGGTCCAAACAATCCTTTGGAACGGCCCGCTTGGCGCGTTTGAAATCACGCCCTTTGGCACGGCGACGTTTGCCCTCGCGCAAGCCGCGGCGGACCGGTCGAAGGCTGGGACATTGGTTTCCGTCGCCGGTGGTGGCGACACGGTCCGCGCACTTAACATGGCGGGGGCCGCGGACAAGTTCACCTATATCTCGACGGCAGGCGGTGCCTTCCTTGAGTGGCTTGCGGGCAAGCAACTGCCCGGGGTTATCGTTCTTGCGGGTGACACTAACCCGAAGCAGTCAGCGGTGGCTTGACGATGTCCAGGGAAATCATCATCGCGCCCTCGATCCTAGCGGCTGACTTTGCCAAGCTCGGCGCGGAAGTCGAGGCCATTGACCGCGATGGATGTGATTGGATTCATCTCGATGTGATGGACGGCCATTTCGTCCCGAATATTACTTTCGGTCCGGATGTGGTTGCGGCTCTTCGTCCGCACACGAACAAAATATTCGATACGCATCTCATGATCGCTCCATGCGACCCTTATATAGAGGCTTTCGCTAAGGCAGGATCAGACCACATTATCGTGCATGCGGAGGTCGGCCCTCATATCGACCGTTCACTGCAGCACATTCGTAGTCTGGGCAAGAAGGCCGGCGTGAGCCTGACACCATCCACGCCGGAAAGCGCCATTGAGTACTTGCTCGACAAGCTCGACCTTATCTTGGTGATGACAGTGAATCCCGGTTTCGGCGGCCAGGCGTTCATCCCGGCCCAGCTGGAGAAAATTTGCGCCATCCGCAAAATGATCGGAAGGCGGCCTATCCACCTTGAGGTCGATGGCGGCGTTAACGTCGATACCGCCGGGCTTATTGTCGAAGCCGGTGCAAATGCGCTGGTGGCGGGTTCTGCTGTCTTTAAAGACGGCCACTACGCGAAGAACATCGCAGCCATCCGCGATGCCGCAAAAGCAGGCATCGCCGCCTGATGAAGAGCATTCAGCCGTGTGAAGCCGTCATCTTCGATCTTGACGGCACCCTCGCGGACACGGTGGGCGATCTGGCGTTGGCAGTCGAGAGAACACTTGCCGACTTTGGCTTGCCTTCGCATCACCGCGACGTTGTCCAAGGCATGACCGGCAATGGTCTCAAAAAGCTCGTTGAGCGCGCGTTCGCCCGTCACGGTGTGACACTTGACGCAGCGGGTCATGAGAAGGCCTTTGCGCACCTGGTGGATTATTACAGCGCGGATCCGCTTGAAAATTCGAAGCTCTATCCAGGTGTTTGGGATACGCTCAAGACTTTGGATGCCGCCGGCATCAATTGTGCCGTTTTGACCAACAAGCTGGAACCAATTGCCCGCAACGTACTGCAGGGACTGGGAATTGGGGATTTTTTCAAGGCCGTGCATGGTGAGAAGGCGGGCTCCCCGCGCAAGCCAGACCCGGCCAGCGCCCTCGGCCTCGTTGAGACGCTTGGCGCCAGACCGGAGACCACCCTCATTGTGGGAGACAGCGAAATCGACCTGAAAACGGCCCGCGCCGCCGGGCTGCGCGCTGCCCTCGTGACGTATGGATATTCTTCGGTACCCGTAGCGACTCTGAAGCCGGACGCCGTTATCAACGATTTTCACGAGTTGGTGGCTGGTCTTGCTCTCGCATCGGAACCCGATTAGCAAAGTCTTATGGACGTCACCTACTACGGCGCGCTTTTGGCAGGGTTCCTGAGCTTTCTCAGCCCGTGCGTCTTGCCGCTCGTTCCGCCCTATCTTTGCTTCCTAGGCGGCACCACGTTCGACCAACTCACGGGCGAGGACGAAACGCCGGCGCACGTCTACCAGACGGTCGTTCTGTCGTCGGTCGCCTTCGTGCTTGGCTTCACGACGGTCTTTGTGCTCCTGGGCGCGACCGCGACGGTTCTTGGGCAGATCGTGGTGACCAATTTGCCGATCCTGTCAAAGATCGCGGGCGTCGTGATTATCATCGCTGGCCTGCATTTTCTTGGGGTCATCCACATTCCAATCCTTCATCGCGAGGCGCGGTACCACGCCGATACGCGCCCGGCGGGTCTGTTTGGCGCCTACATCATCGGCCTCGCCTTCGCTTTTGGTTGGACGCCCTGCATTGGCCCAGTGCTCGGTGCAATTCTGGCTGTTGCGGCCAGTGAAGCCACCGTGAGCAATGGGGTAAGCCTTCTGCTGGTCTACTCGCTGGGTCTCGGAATTCCCTTCATTCTGGCAGCTGTCGCCATCAAGCCGTTTATGAGAGTTCTAGACCGCTTCAAGAAGCACCTCGGAAAGGTCGAGAAGATTCTTGGCGGACTGCTCGTTCTAACGGGAATACTTTTCCTGACGAATTCCATGACGATAATTGCAGGTTGGATTCTTCAGGCCTTCCCGTCTTTGGCCACCATCGGCTGACCTGGCTGCGCTGGCTTGGAATATGCTCGCGACGGCGGCTCGCTTTCGACACGGCGCGACGGGCGCTGACATCCCGGGATGAACTCCGACATGACGACACTCGAGACCCCAATCGCCCTGACTGTCGCCGGATCGGACTCGTCGGGCGGTGCGGGTATCCAGGCCGATTTGAAGACGTTCTCTGCACTCGGTGTCTATGGGGCGAGCGCAATCACAGCGCTGACCGCGCAGAACACGCTGGGTGTTGAGGGAATAATGGCAGTGCCGCCAGAGTTTGTCCTGGCCCAGATGCAGGCTGTCGTACGCGATCTCGATGTCAGGGTAGTGAAAATCGGGATGTTGGCCACTGCGGAAACCGTGGAGGCGGTTGCGAGCGGCCTCGATCTTTTCCCTGGCGTGCCAGTTGTGCTTGACCCGGTGATGGTCGCGACAAGCGGCGATTTGTTGCTCGACGAGGACGCGGTTGGCGTTCTGCGCGAGAGGCTGATACCGCGCGTGACGGTCGTTACCCCCAATCTCGCCGAGGCTGCGGTCTTGCTCAACGAGCCACCGGAGAGCCGGGAACAGATGATGGAAGGCCGCGCCAAGCGACTGCTCGCAATCGGCGCAGACGCCGTGCTTCTCACCGGCGGCGAGTCGATGGCAGAGACCGCGCTCGACATCTTTGCGAGCGAGGCTGGCGTTAAGCGGATCGAGGCGCCGTGGCACGCTACTCAAAACACCCACGGCACCGGCTGCACCTTGTCGTCCGCCATTGCGGCGGAGCTTGCTAAGGGCGAGCCTCTTGAGAAGGCAATCAAGCTTGCGAAAATGTACGTGACGGCCGCGATTATTGCCGCAGACGAGATAGCTGTCGGGCAGGGGGCGGGGCCACTGCACCACTTTCACGCGCTGTGGCCGCAGCCAGATAGGCGCAGCCGCTAATCCTCGGCAACGACGGTTGCGTGTTGCTCCCCGAGGCCTGCGATGCGCAGCACCATGTCATCGCCGGGTTTGAGGAACACGCGCGGGTTTCGCGCCATGCCAACGCCCGGCGGCGTTCCTGTTACGACGACATCGCCAGGAACAAGCGTCATATACTTGCTGATATAGCTGACGAGCTCGGCCACCGAGAAGATCATGGTCGACGTATTGCCCGTCTGCATGCGCTCACCGTTCAGGTCCATGGTGAGATCAAGATTCTGAGGGTCCGGAATTTCGTCGGTAGTGACAAGCCATGGGCCAAGCGGGCCGAAGCTCTCATAGCTTTTGGCTTTGATCCACTCTCCAGGGCCACCCTTCTGCAGGCTGCGCTCGGAGACGTCGTTGCCGATACAATAGCCCGCTACATAGTCGAGCGCGTTCTCGACGGCCACGCGTTTTGCGGTGCTGCCGATAACGAAGCCGAGTTCGACCTCGTAATCCATACGCTTGAAGTCCGGGGGAGCCATAACGGGATCGTTGGGGCCACAGATCGAAGACGTTGCCTTCACGAACACGATGGGTACTTCGGGAATCGGCAATCCAGTTTCTTCTGCATGATCGCGGTAGTTGAGGCCAATGCCGAAGAACTTGCGGACATTACCGACCGGTGCGCCGAGGCGAGGGTTCCCGTCCACCGCCGGCAGGGAATGAGGGTCAATCTCGCGGAGCTGACGCAGGCCTGATGGGGACAGTACGTCGTCTGCAATGTCGTTCACGACCGCAGACAGATCCCGTATCGTGCCGCCATCATCCAGAAGACCAGGCTTCTCTTGGCCGAATTCACCGAAACGTACGAGCTTCATCGTCTCTCCCTGCAAACTGTTTAGCGCATGATGCACACGGTGTGAGAACACGCAACGTCGGGAAAGTGGATTTCGCTGATCTCCGGACACGCAAAACGCCAACGCTGCGAGTTGTGCCGATTACTTGGATTGGTGCTGCTGTGGCTGACACGATGTGCTGCGTTGCGCATTTACCACAGACACTCCGAAAGATTTGGACATCGCGGGCGTCGCCGAGCCTTGGCCTGCGCCTCCAAGCGTACGATGCCCGCCCTGGAATCACTCCGCGTTTAGACAGTAACATCAGGATATAAAACAATAATTACGAACGTCCTCGATAGTGCATCCTTGAGTTTTGCATTTCCGCAACACTCCTCAAGGAAGTGCATTCAGAGCCCTTCGCTTTGTTGAGGGTCGGCGGTGCGGTGGGGTAGCTTTGCATCACACCACGGGGGACGGGCTGGGGGGCCTTCTTCTGCGGGAGAAGACAAAGCGGGCGACGCCGCTGAGGGAAGTGAATTCGGGCTACGGCTCAGGAATAAAATGGGGGGGCGAGTCGAGACCTCTTCGGGGCTTCAGGCCTTTAGCTTTCGACTCGTTCGCAGGGAAGACCGGCCCGACTTTGTTCGGGCCGGTTCTTTTTTGGGATCTCAGAATCTGCCGCGTTGGCGTAAAGAATTACAGGCCCAGCTTCGCGAGCGTCTGCTCTACGCGACCCAAATACGCATCACCGAACAACCGAACATGGACCAGTGTGGGGTAAAGATTGTAGATGTCCCGCCGCACCTCGTGAAAGCCAGGCTCGATAGGCACGATGGCGCCGTAGGCCTCGAAAAACGCGCGCCCGAACGTACCAAACATCGTGGTGAACGCTAACTCGATCTCCGGATGCCCGTAGTAAATGGCAGGGTCGATAAGACCCGCAATGCGATCGCTCTTGGTCAGCACATTGCCCGTCCAGAGATCTCCGTGGAGCAGGCTAGGATGCGAGGGCTCGGTTAGATAAGCGTCCAAAACGTCTGCAAGGCGTTCGAGCCGCTCGTTCAGACCCTGAGGCAGCGCGCCTTCGCCCCGGGCGGCTTTTGCCATGAAGAGCAGACGGTAATCGCGGAAGAACGGCACCCAGCGTTCACTGGGGGGATTCGGCTGATGCAAGGGACCGATCAGCGTGTCTCGTTCATAACCAAAGTAAGGGCGTGGTTCAGCATGAAGCTGCGCAATCAGCGAGGCGGCGTGAAGCTCAGCGGCAGGGCGAATAGGACCGCCATCATTGGCAACGTAATCCATCACGAGCAGGTCCGCTTCGGTCGCATATACGCGCGGTACTGGAAGCTGCGAAAGGCGAACGAGATCTGCGAGCATCGTTCCTTCTTGGGCGAGGCTCGGCCCAGGCGGCGAATCGGCTGTGCGCAACTTGACGACGACTCGGCGTCCGTCGCTGAGTCGTGCCACGATTCCCTTCAAGCCGAAGCCAACTGCAAGCGGCTCGCTAGACACAACGCGTGCGCCGAGAATCTTGTGTAGTCGATGGTTTAGCTCGTCACCGTGATGGTTCATTTCAGAAGCAGTTTCTGGTCGTACACAGAAGGTGTGAGGTGTCACAAGGCTGATACAAAATCAGCTTATTCGCCGGTTCAATATGCTGGACACTCAACGAGAAGATGCGGGGAAATCTGACGCTGAGGTGAAACGTTACCGAGCGCTCTTTATTTCCGACATCCATCTTGGAACCAAGGCTTGCCAAGCCGAAGCCTTCCTCGACTTCCTAAAGACACACAAGGCGCCGCGGATTTATTTGGTCGGCGACATTGTCGACTTCTGGCGCATCCGGCGCGGCGTGTATTGGCCACAGCCGCACAACGATGTGCTGCAGAAGTTGCTGCGCGAGGTCCGAAAGGGCACGGAAATCATCTACATCCCCGGCAATCACGACGAAGCCATGCGCGAATATTGCGGGTCGAAATTTGGCGGTATCGCGATTGAACGTCAGGCAATGCACACTGGCGCGAACGGGCGACGCTATCTGGTCATGCATGGTGATGAATTCGACGTTGTCGTCCGCTATGCCAAATGGCTGGCTTTTCTTGGAGATTGGGGGTATGTCACCGCGTTGTGGTTTAATACCCACCTGAACGCTGTGCGACGCTGGTTTGGAATGCCGTATTGGTCGCTGTCTGCCTATTTGAAGTACAAAGTAAAGCGAGCCGTGAATTTTATTGGTGAATTCGAGCAAGCGTTGTCGCAGGAAGCGCGCCGAGCAGGGGCCGAGGGCGTGATTTGTGGGCATATCCATCATACCGCTATGCGTCAGCTCGAGGACGTCGTCTACATCAATACGGGCGATTGGGTCGAGAGCTGCACGGCTGTCGTTGAGACGGAAGAGGGAGTCTTCGAGATCATTCGTTGGAATCCTCATACTGGTGTGCGTAAACCAGAGACCTCCTCCAAGGAGCTCGAGGCGGCCGCCTAATGCACGTTCTTGTCGTCACCGACGCCTGGTATCCCCAGGTCAACGGGGTTGTGCGCAGCTACGAGAGGCTGGCGCAGGAAATTCCCAAATTTGGCGCGGAGATCAGTTTTCTCGTGCCGTCGCAGTATCGCACGCTTCCATGTCCGACCTACCCAGAGATACGGCTGGCGCTGACCACACCTGGTATGGTCGATCGCTACATCAAAGATGTTGACGCTGATTTTGTGCATATCGGGACTGAGGGACCTTTAGGCTTCTTGGCACGCAGACATTGCCGCAAGAATAATCGCCCCTTTACCACGAGCTATCACACCCGCTTCCCGGAATATGTCGCGGCGCGCCTGCCGGTGCCCGAGTCATGGTGCTATGCGTTCCAGCGCCGGTTCCACAATAGCGGTGCGGGCATGTTCGTGGCCGCGCCGTCGGTGGAAGAGGATCTCGGGGCCAAGGGCTTTCTACGCATGATGCGATGGACGCGCGGTGTCGATGTCGATCTGTTTCGGCCGCGGGATATTCGACTGTATGGCGATGGTCCCGTCTTTATGTATGTGGGCCGCGTGTCGGTTGAGAAGAATATCCAAGCTTTTCTGGATCTTGATCTCCCAGGACGAAAGGTCGTTGTGGGTGGCGGACCGCAGCTTGCCGAGCTTGCGCGGAGGTACCGCGACGTTCACTTCACAGGGTCGAAGGAGGGTGAGGAATTAGCGCAAGCCTATGCATCAGGCGATGTGTTCGTATTTCCGAGCCTTACGGACACGTTTGGTCTCGTACTGCTGGAGGCACTGGCAAGCGGCGTCCCTGTCGCAGCGTATCCCGTTCACGGTCCGAAAGACGTCGTGTCCGATCCAAAAGCCGGCGTCCTTCACAGTGACCTTCAGACCGCAGCACTTAGAGCACTTGAATTGAATGGTGACGATGCACGCTCCCATGCTCTGAACTTCAGCTGGGAGAACTCAGCACAGCAATTCTTGGACAACGTTCTGGCGGCCCACAATCTGGGTCTTCCCGAGCGGCGGCGCTTGCTTCACCGCTTGCGGCCCAGTCGGCTGACCCGCAAGAAAACGGCTGCCTGAGACCTACCTATACAAAAGAAACGGCCCGGTTGGGGGAAACCGGGCCGTGCGCATATGTTATGCGTCAATTTGGGGGACGCGTTGCGGGATCGTGCGTCTCTCGGTAGAGGGTTGGCTGCGCCCCCGCTCTCAAGTGCCCAGCTCGATTTTCTGCTTCGGGACCCGCCTGTGTGCAGACAAAAAAACGGCCCGGTTGGGGGAAACCGAGCCGTTCGCATGTGTCATGCGTCAGTTTGGGGGACGCGTTGGGGGAAGTTTGCGTCTGGCCGTAAGTGGGTAAGGCCTATTCTGCTTTCAAGGGCTGGGAGCAATCTTTCCGCAGATCGAGGCTAAGTATTTGAAAAGCATGCGCTAAAATTGTGCAAGAGAACGTTGCCCAAAACTGGTCATCGTCTCAGAGGGAACCCAAGCGGTTATGTTCGGTATTGCCTCATCGGAGAACAAAACTCAGACGAGCGACCGCTCGCTTGCTTGGCGTTTGGGCTTTCTCTATGCGTTTTTGTTCTTAATCATCGGCTGCTACCTGCCTTACCTGCCGGTCTGGCTTGCATCGCGCGCTTTCACGCCAGACCAAATCGCCATTCTGCTTGCCACACCGCTCTTCGGCCGCATCGTTATCGCGCCCTCGGTGAGCTTTGTTGCGGACCGCCTGGGCGACAGGCGCTTCGTCCTGATCATATCCGCCTGGGCTTCCCTCTTGGCATACGGGGCGCTGTGGGTCTCGAGCGGCTTTTGGCAGATGTTCGTGGCCATGCTCCTCGTTGCTCTGGCATCAACCACGCTGATGCCCCTGACCGAGACGATCGCGATCACAGGCATCCGGCGCGCCCGGCTTGACTACGGCAAGGTCCGACTTTGGGGTTCGCTCAGTTTCATTGCCGCCAGCCTGGGGGTGGGCGTCGTCATCCAGCAAGTCGGGGCACAGCTTGTCGTGCCTTTGCTAATGGGGGCCACGGTTCTGATGATCGTCGGAACCTACTTCATCCCCCGCGATTTGGCCGCACCAAACCGAACCATAGCCAACAAGGAAAACGACACCCGACATCTGCGTTTGCCCGACGCTGTTGCGCTCGTGCGATCACCACTTTTCTTGTTGTTCCTTGTGGCCACGAGCCTCCTGCATGGAAGTCACGCATTGCTGTATGCGTTCGGTTCGCTTCACTGGAAGGCGCAAGGTTTTTCTGGTGGGACGATCGGCATGTTGTGGTCGATCGGCGTCATTGCGGAAGTTCTGTTGTTTGCCGTGTCCGGACGGATCATTGGGCGCATCGGGTCGGCGCGGCTGCTTGTCTTGGCAGGATTCCTCACGGTGCTGCGTTGGAGCTTCATGGCGTTCGGTCCACCCTTTTGGGCAACCGCAATTCTGCAGACATTGCATGCCATGAGTTTTGGCGCCGCGCATCTTGCCGCGATCCACTTTCTGACCCATGCCATTCCCGAGGATCGTGCGGCGACAGCCCAAGGCGTCTTTTCGGCGGTCGTTGCAGGGCTTGTAATGGGAACAGCTACACTTGCCTGCGGGCCGCTTTATGAGCGCTTTGGGGGCGACGCCTATGCAGCCATGGCATTTGTCGCAGGGATCGGGACCCTGGCGGCGATGGTGCTTCGGCAACGTTGGCACGGCGGAATCGTCGTCGCCGACCCAAAGCCCTCGGCTCAGCCCCAAAGTGCAGGCAAGGGCGGATAGACATCTCCGGCTTTGTATGTCAGCGCGGGTTCTCGATCGCGAAGAAGCAAAAGCGGGCCATCTAAGTCGACCCAGTCTGCATGCTGACAGACCAGCATTGCCGGCGCCATAGCAAGTGACGTCGCCACCATGCAGCCCACCATGATCTTAAGGCCCTGCGTGCGTGCTTGTTCGGTCATGCGCAGTGCCTCAGTCAGACCGCCTGTCTTGTCGAGCTTTATATTGACCGCGTCATAGCGCCCCATCAGTCGCTCAAGCGAGGTGCAGTCATGGGCCGACTCGTCCGCACAGATCGGTACCAGATGAGAGACGTCGGCTAGCAGACTGTCCTGATCTGCTGGAAGAGGCTGTTCGACAAGCTCGATGTTGCAGTCGGCTGCCACTGCGAGAAGTCGATGAATTTGGTTCGCGCGCCACCCCTCATTCGCATCGACGATCAGGCGGCATGCCGGCACTGCATCGCGGACCGCGCGCATCCGGGCAGCGTCGTCGGTGCCGCCCAGCTTGAGCTTCAGTAGTGTGTATTGTGAGGCCTGGCGTGCTTGCGCGGCCATGACGTCAGGATCTCCAAGGGAAATTGTGTAGGCTGTTGGAACGATGCCCGGAGGCGTCAATCCGGCCAGTTCCGCAACCGAGCAACGTACCTGTTTGGCGTGGAGGTCCCACAACGCGCAGTCGACTGCGTTGCGCGCGGCGCCAGGTGGCAGCAGTTGTTGGAGGCGTTGACGATCGAGGCCTTGCTGGAGCGCCGGACGAAGAGCCTCAATGGCAGCAACAACGCCCTCGATGCTCTCACCATAGCGAGCATAAGGGACGCACTCGCCACGACCGGTCACGGTGCCTTCGGATATCTCCGCAAGGACGACGACTGCTTCGCTCTTCGATCCGCGTGCGATGGCAAATTGCCCGCGAATAGGCCAGTGTTGCACCTGAACTGAAAGGGTTAATGGCTTGCCGTCGCCGATACGCCCGGCCCGTTCGCATGCCATCGTAGCTTTATTTCTCCATTGTTTTCGGCCAAAACGGTCCTGTTGCAATTTGAGCCGAATGCCACAAAGAAGCTTAGTTTCTGAGCCAGGCCAAGCCCTTACATGCTAAAGCGCGATAATCAATTCGTCCTCCAGACCGAAACCGAAGCTCCCGGATTTCGGGTCGAGTTGCGTGGGACGACTTTCCGGTTGGTCGCGACAGGCGCCTGGACGATTTCCGAGGCTGGTGTTCTCGACGAAGAGCTGAGGCGCCTGAAGGTGCCGATCCCGCCGACATCTGAGTTCACCGGCGAGATGGACATCTCGGGCATCGCTGAGATCGATACATCTGGTGCTTGGCTCCTGCAACGAACAGCGGCGGCCTGGCAGCGTGGCGGCTTGAAGACACGTTACGCGGGGGCGACGGACAGCTTTCGCATTCTTATCGAGGAAGTGCATCGACGCGGTCAGGGCGAGTTGCCCGAGATCGATGAGATTTCGCCACTTCAACAGTTTATCGAAACAACGAAGACAAGCGCATCGAGCGTTTGGAGAGACACCGTTGCGTTGACCGCGTTTCTTGGCGAGGTCACCGTTGCCGCAATACGCCTTGTTCGGGAGCCTTGGCGGTTTCGGCCAATATCATTCATCCATCACCTCGACTACGCGGGTCTGCGCGCGCTGCCCATCATCTTCTTGATCTGTTTCTTGATCGGCGCGGTCGTGATGCAGCAGGGCGTGGTTCAGCTCTCCTATTTCGGTGCTGAGGTCATGGCCGTGAACATGGTTGCCATCCTCTCCCTTCGAGAGATTGGCATCCTACTGACATCCATCATGGTCGCTGGCCGATCCGGTTCGGCTTTTACCGCTGAGATCGGATCCATGAAGATGCGAGAAGAAATCGACGCAATGCGTACGCTTGGTATCGATCCGATCAATACGCTCGTCCTGCCACGCGTCGCGGCGCTTGTTGTAGCCTTGCCGCTCCTCACCTTCATGGGAGATATCGCGGCGCTCATGGGCGGCTGTGTCATGGCTTGGGTCATGCTGGGGCTCGATCCACCGCTCTACGTTGACAAGCTGCAAGAGATCGTCAGCTTCCGCCATTTCATGGTTGGCATGATCAAGGCGCCTTTTGCGGCCGTCATCATCGCGTTGGTTGGCTGCCTTGAGGGATTGAGCGTGCAAGGCAGTGCCGAGTCTTTGGGCACCCATGTGACCGCTGCTGTGGTTAAGGCCATCTTTCTAGTGATCGTGATTGACGGCATCTTTGCCATGTTCCTTGCGGGGATTGGCCAGTGATCGTTGAAGATGGACGAGAGATCGTGATCCGCGTGCGCTCACTCGCCAAGAGTTTCGGATCTCATCAGATTTGGGAGTCACTCAACCTCGATGTATATCGGGGAGAGATCTTGGCCATTGTGGGTGGATCGGGTCAAGGCAAGTCCGTGTTGATGCGGGTGATTACCGGCTTGGTTGAGCCCGACGACGGCGTTGTCACATTATTCGGGCAAGAGGAACACAAGCTGACGCCCGCAGCACGGCTTGAGATCGAAAAGCGCTGGGGCATCTTGTTTCAAGACGGCGCACTATTTTCGTCTCTCACGGTTTTGCAAAACATCCAGGTTCCCATGCGTGAGCACTTGAATCTTCCCCAGGCGATGATGGACGATCTCGCGTTCCTCAAGCTGTCTATGGTGGGATTGAAGCCTGAGGCCGCCCACAAATTTCCGTCGGAGCTGTCCGGAGGCATGCGCAAGCGTGCGGGTCTTGCACGCGCACTTGCCCTAGATCCCGAAATTGTGTTTCTGGACGAGCCCACTGCTGGTCTCGACCCGATTGGTGCCACAGAATTCGATCATCTTATTCGGAAGCTACAACAGACACTTGGCCTCACGGTCTATATGGTGACCCACGACCTTGATACCATCTTCACTGTATGTGACAGGGTGGCGGTTCTGGCAGACAAGAGGATTGTCCGGACGGGGTCTCCCACGGAGCTTCAAGCCAAGCCTGACCACCCGTGGATCAAGGACTATTTTTGCGGCGAGCGAGCCCGCGCTGCGAGCCCCGAGGCTGAGCGGCGCGAGGTTGGCTAACCGGCGCGTGCCCATTAAGAGGATCCGATGGAAACTCGAGCCAACTACTTGATGATCGGCGGTTTCATCCTCGGTGCGCTTGCGCTCATCTTCATGTTTGTTTTTTGGGTCGCCAACATCGCTGGGGGCGGCAACCGCTACCAGATCATCTTTGATAGCTCGGTCGCCGGTCTGACGACGGGCTCTCGCGTTGGTTTCAATGGCATCAAAGTCGGGGAAGTCCAATCCTTTGAGTTGGATCCGCAAGACGCGCGCAAAGTTCGCGTTGTCATCAGCGTGACGGACGATACGCCGATCCGCGAGGATTCACTCGCGACCATCAAGTCCATGGGACTGGCCGGTGGAAGCGGCGTCGAGATTTCACCGGGGTCCCCAGAGTCACCGCTGCTCCTGGCGTCGGAAGCCGTGCCGATCCCAACAATCCGAGCGGCGCCGATGGCGGGCGCTGGCATTTTCGAGGCGGCGCCGGCCGCGCTCAATACGGCGAACGCTTTCATCAAGCGTTTGGATGCTCTTGTTGTGGCGAATGAGCAACAAATCACCGACACGATGAAGAATGTCGAGGCGGTGACCACCATGCTGGAAGGCAAGAACGAGGAAATCGAGCAGGCTATCGTGGATCTGCGTGCTGGCGCTGAGGACTTCAGTCAGATCACGGACAAGCTCGACAAGAACCTGGACGAGCTAGCGCTTGAGGCGAAGAAGGGCATGCAAGACTTCAGCGCAGCGATGCAGCAGGCGCGCCGGACGGCCGCGACGATGGACCGGGTTCTCAGGAAGTTCGAAGCTAACCCGGCCAGCTTCTTGTTCGGTGGATCGCGAGGCGGCACAGCACAGCGCCGGTAACCGCAAACGCTCAAGTGACTGGCTTATAGGTGCGCGGCGCCAAGCGCCTCCCAGGGCTTTTCGACTGTCGCTTGCTCCGCTCCCGTCGGTTCTTAAGTAGAAGAAAACCCCCTCGCTCACAAACAAGGAGGAGGGGGTCATTAGTATGGGGGAGTTGGGCCGCGGAACTTTGACTCCGCTTGCCCGCCGTCTTGCCGTGTTTACTGGAGCCGACCGCTCGCATGCGCGAGAAGCAGGTAAACGCGCCCAGTCTCCGACGTCAGATAGTTCTGAAGCATGTTGCCGGTTGGATCGGATTGTTCCGCTTCAGCCAGCAAGCGTTCAAAGTCGGCGACATATCGGTCAACGGTGTTGCGGAACTCAGGGTCGCGCTCAAATCGGTTCGAGATCTCATCGAACGTGGTCTGACCTTCATAGGTGTAGATGTGACGTCCGAGAACGCCCCGTTCGCCGGCCCGCATCCGATACCAGACTTCCGTGGCTGTCCGGATGTCGATCGAACGCGCGAGCTCGTCGATGCGAAGCTGGCCCGCGCCAGTTGAGGCGTAGCCGCCACGCGGCTCTGCTTCTGCAGGAGCCCAACCCTGGCCGCCTTGGCCGCCGGACACCTGCGGAGGCAAGCCGCCGGCAGCCTGGTCTAAATCGGTGGCTTCTTGAGTGCCCGCCACTTGGCGCCCCTGAGCGTCGAAGCTAGGCATTGGCGCGAGCCCGAAGTCATCCGCCGCCGGCCGGGTTTCCTCAGGTTGCGGTGTATATGGGGCCTGAGACGGCTGCTGGACCGGTGCCTGCTGGACCGGTGGCTGCTGTGGAACGGGCTGCTGTAGGGCTGGCTCGGGAGTTAGCGTCAGCGGCGCCGAGCCAAGAGGGTCAGCGGCGGGTGGCCTAGCAACGGGTGGGGCCTCTGCAAATGGGGCCTGCGGGGCAAGCGTTGCAGCCGCAAGCTGAGCGGTTTGAGAAGCCGCCTGCGAGACTGCCTGTTGAGCCGCTTCATTAGCTGCTTGTGTCGCCGCCTGCGTTGCAGCCTGTTGTGCTGCTTCGTTAGCCGCTTGTGTTGCGGCCTGTTGGGCCGCTTCGTTCGCAGCTTGCGTCGCTGCTTGTGTCGCGGCCTGCGATGCTGCCAGCTGGGCTGCTTCACTTGCTGCTTGTGATGCAGCCTGTGTCGCGGCCTGAGATGCTGCCTGCTGAGCCGCCTCACTCGCAGCCTGAGACGCCGCGCGTTTTGCGGCCTCAGATGCGGCAACCGTTGCCGCCTCAGTCGCAGCTTGTCTTGCGGCGTCCTTTGCGGCTTGCGTAGCAGCGCTGGACGCCGCTTGTGTCGCCGCTACGGACGCGGCTTGTGAAACCGCTTGGGTCAAGTTCGGCGTCATCGCCTCAATCTCACGCAGCTGATCGTTGAGAGCCTTGCGGATGGCTGTTGTCGCCTGAGCGGCTTGGTCGGGCATGGATTCCAAGCGGGACTGCATGTTCTGGCGAAGCGAGTCGAGATCCACAGCAGTCTTCTGCGCCTGCTCCCGCATGCCGCGCGAGGTATTGTCGAACTGACCCCGGATCTGCTCAAGCTGACGGCCCACCTGCGTGATCACCGTGTCGAAGTTACCCTTGAGGTCGCTGACCGCGCGTGCGGTATGAGCCTGCGCCTCGTCGCGGAGCTTTTGGATCTGGCCGAGGGTCTGCTGAACCTGGCCGCTCGTTTCGTTGCTAAGCGACGTGGTGAGCTGCTTCGCGCGTTCCTCTGCGTGGGTGAGGGCGCTCTCCATGAGACCGGAATAGTTCTGCATCATGCCGTCGAGTTCCTGCGCCTTGGTGTTCACCGTGTGGAGGAGAGAGATGATGGCTTGATGGCGGCCCTCAAGGATTGAGTCGATCTTAGCATTGGATGAATCGAGCGCCTTCGCTGCGGTCAGGATCGCTTGTCCTTGGCTCTCAAAGCGCTGAGTGAGACCATGAATCTGATCGAGCAGCCCACGAGACACCTCACGCAGCGTTCCGGTTTGACTCGTCAGAATGTTGACGGCCTCAGTGGACTGCGCGCCGACCTGTTCAGCGGTTTGCTGCATCATCTGCGAGTTGTTCGCCAGGACCTCGTTGAGCTGCATGGTTTGCGAGGAGAAGACCTGGCCAACCATACGCGTGTGCTCGCCGAGCATCTTGTCCGTTTCGGCCGTATTCTGACCAAACGCAGTCTCGATGACTTTCAACCGTTCCGCGAGAGCATTGATTACGTATTGAGCGCGTTCGTTCATGACCGTGTCGAACGATTGTGCTTGCTCGGTGATCGATGATTCCAAGCCTTTAGCGCGTTCAAGCAGCGTCTGCGTGAAAGCGTCGGCCTGGCCTGTAATGAGCCGGGTGAAGGTATCGGAGCGCTCCGCCAAGGTCTTGTCGAGCGCGACAGCGCCCTGGTTGACCGCTGACGTGAACTGCGCCGTGCGATCGGCAAGAGCCTTGTCAACCTTAGAGGTTTGCTCTTCGACGGCAGCGGCAAAGCCCAATGTGCGGTCCTGCAGTGTTTGGTCGAAACTGACAGCGCCCTGGGCGACAATTCCCGTGAGGGCGTCGGTGTGGTGGGCAATTGTCTCACCAAGCTTGGCCGTTCCCGCGGCAACGGTGGCGGTCAGCGCTTCGGTCCGATCAGCAAGCGTCTTTTCGAAGGTAACCGCACAGTCGGCGGCAATATTGGTGAGACCGTCAGTCTTATCTTGCAGCGTTCTCTCAAGTGTCACGGCGCTCTCGGCCACAACATTAGTGAAGGCGGTCGTGCGCTCGCTCAGCGACTGATCCAACGTTACTGCACTGTCGGTAATGACAGTGTTCAGCGTGTCGGTTCGCTCGGAGAGCATCTTATCGAGCGTGACGGCACTCTCGGCTGCAACGTTGGTGAAGGCCTGTGTTTTCTCCGTCAGAGTTGTTTCAAGTGCAACCGCACCTTCGGCCACGAGGTTTGTGAGCTCGGCGGTCTTGTCAGTGAACGTCTGTCCCAGGGCAATAGCACTTTCGGCAGCCAGATTTGTGAATGCCTCGGTGTGCTCGCTCATAGTCTTGTCGAGCGTTACCGCGCTTTCGGCGACAACACTGGTAAGGGCCTCGGTGCGCTCGGTAAGCGTCTTGTCGAGCGTTACCGCGCTTTCGGCGACAACACTGGTAAGGGCCTCGGTGCGCTCGGTAAGCGTCTTGTC
>NZ_JBZMXT010000014.1:0-41860 GCF_058506495.1 Methyloceanibacter sp.
AAGGACTTCCCGCTTACGGGATTTGTGGAACTCCGCTACGACGACGAGCAGAAGCGCGTCGTCTATGAGCCGGTGCAGCTCATGCAGGACTATCGCGACTTCGACTATCTCAGCCCCTGGGAGGGCATGGGAACGGCAATCCCCGGCGACGAGAAGGCCAGTGTCGTCGAAGAAGGGGAAGGTAAGTCGTGAAGTCCACTCTTCGCCCTGGCCTAAAGCACAGCTTCTCTTACACGGTGCCGTCCAATAAGACAGTGCCCTATGTGTATGAGGAATCGCCCGAGCTCCAGGTCATGCCTGAAGTCTTTGCGACAGCCTTCATGGTGGGGCTGATGGAGTGGACCTGCATGCAATTGCTTGAGCCACACCTGGAAGAGGACGAGGGAAGCCTTGGTGTCCATATCGACGTCTCTCATGTTTCGCCGACACCGCCGGGCCTTACGGTCACGGTCCAGGTGGAATGTATCGAAGTTAAGGGGCCTCGAGCCAATTTTCGGGTCCGCGCGCATGACGGCGTCGATGAGATCGGAGCGGGAAATCACAACCGCTTTATCGTGACGTGGGATCGGTTGGAGCGGGGGGTCGAGCAGAAGCGCACGAACACCCTCGACAACCCCTTGGAGGAGTCTCCCGCCTAATGGCCGACACCAAAACCGACGCCCACGCTGAAATCGTCCCGGACTTTGATCACAAACCGGCAGGTGGCAATCCGGACGCTGGAATTCCGCAGGACGGCGACCGAACCTTCACCATCAATTTTGGCCCGCAGCATCCTGCTGC
Source organism: Methyloceanibacter sp. (assembly GCF_058506495.1). Classification (NCBI taxonomy): domain Bacteria; kingdom Pseudomonadati; phylum Pseudomonadota; class Alphaproteobacteria; order Hyphomicrobiales; family Hyphomicrobiaceae; genus Methyloceanibacter; species Methyloceanibacter sp. The sequence continues at coordinate 781 of NZ_JBZMXT010000014.1, forward strand.
TCACGGTGTGTTGCGTCTTGTTCTTGAGCTGGACGGCGAAGTCGTCGAACGCGTTGATCCGCATATTGGCCTGCTTCACCGCGGAACGGAAAAGCTGATCGAGCACAAAACCTACCTGCAGTCGGTGCCCTACTTCGATCGGCTGGACTACGTCGCACCCATGAACCAAGAGCATGCCTTCGCGCTTGCGGTTGAAAAGCTTCTTGGGATGACTGTGCCGAAGCGGGCGCAGCTAATCCGTGTTCTGTATTCTGAGATCGGCCGCCTCCTGTCTCATCTTCTGAACATCACGACACAGGCACTCGATGTCGGCGCGCTTACCCCGCCGCTATGGGGCTTCGAAGAACGCGAGAAGCTCATGGTCTTTTATGAGCGCGCGAGTGGCAGCCGTATGCATGCAGCATATGTCCGTCCCGGTGGCGTCCACCAAGACCTTCCGCCAGAACTCGTGGATGACATTTACGCGTTCTGCGATCCCTTCCTTCAAGTCTGCGACGACATCGAAGGGTTGCTCACCGACAATCGAATCTTCAAGCAGCGCAACGTGGATATTGGTGCTGTTAGCCAAGAGGACGGTTGGGCCTGGGGCATGAGCGGCGTGATGATCCGCAGCACGGGAGCGGCCTGGGATTTACGCAAGAGTCAGCCCTATGAGTGTTACGACGAACTCGAATTCGACGTCCCCATTGGCAAGAACGGCGACTGCTACGACCGGTATCTAATCCGCATGGAAGAGATGCGCCAGTCGATCCATCTGATGAAACAGTGCTGCGAACTGCTGACCGAGACGCCAGGTGAGGTTGCGGTCGACAACTACAAGATGGTGCCCCCTAAGCGGGCGAAGATGAAGGGCTCTATGGAGGCCCTTATTCATCACTTCAAACTCTACACCGAGGGCTATCATGTGCCGCCCGGCGAGGCCTACGCAGCCGTCGAAGCCCCAAAGGGCGAGTTCGGCGTTTATTTGGTGTCTGACGGTACGAACAAACCGTATCGCTGCAAGATCCGAGCGCCCAGTTTCGTGCATTTGTCGGCGCTCGAGTTTCTGACCAGGGGACATATGTTGGCGGACGTCTCGGCCGTACTGGGATCGATCGATGTGGTCTTTGGGGAGTGTGACCGATGACACATTGTGCAGTTGCGAAATCTGCTTAGATCGGCAAGACTCTAAGTGCTGGGGAAGTCAACGTGAGGCGGCTTGTCATTGCTCGTTGGGCAGGGCAGCCGCATCCAGAAAAGTAAGCTGAGATGAGCGTCCGACGCCTTGCTGCGGAACAGCCTGACGACTTTGTCTTCACGCCCGAAAACCTTGAATGGGCTCAGGCTACTGTTCAGAAATATCCGGAGGGGCGTCAGGCTTCAGCGGTGATTCCGCTTCTGTGGCGGGCGCAGGTACAAAATGGCGGCTGGGTTTCCGAGCCCGCACTGCGCTACGTCGCGGAGATGCTCGGTATGGCCTATATCCGCGTATACGAGATTGTCACGTTCTACACGATGTTCAATCTGCAGCCCGTGGGCCGCTACTACGTGCAGGTTTGTGGAACGACGCCTTGCATGTTGAACGGATCTGAGGACCTCAAAGAGGCATGCCGTAAACATATCGGGCCCAAGGATACCGTCAGCGATGATGGCAAGTTTTCCTGGACCGAGGTGGAGTGTCTTGGCGCATGCGTCAACGCACCAATGGTTCAGATCAACAAGTACTACTACGAAGACCTGACCGAAGAGTCGCTCGGCAAGATCATTGAACGTCTTCGCAAGGGCGAGAGCGTTCCGCCGGGTCCGCAGGATGGCCGCCAGGGCTGCGCTCCGAAGAGCGGTCCCAACACACTGATCGACTCTTCGATCTACGGTGCGGATAAGTCGGGTCCTGAACCGGGATATGCAGGCACGTCCGATTCCAAGGCGAAGATGCCGGGGCCTTACTAATGCTTCAGGACCAGGATCGCATCTTCAAGAACCTATACGGACTGCACGGCTGGCAGCTGCCGGCAGCCCGTGCGCGCGGCGCGTGGGATGGCACTAAGGACATTATCGCCCGCGGCCATGACGCGATCATCGAAGAGGTCAAGGCGTCGGGTCTGCGCGGGCGCGGTGGAGCCGGCTTTCCGACGGGCCTCAAGTGGTCCTTCATGCCCAAGGATGATCCCCGACCGAGCTATCTTGCGGTCAACGCTGACGAGTCGGAGCCTGGGACCTGCAAGGACCGTGAGATCATGCGTCACGACCCCCATCTGTTGATCGAGGGGGCGATGTTGGCCGCTTTCGCTATGCGAGCGCACGTGGCTTACATCTACATCCGCGGCGAATTTATCGCCGAGCGCGAGATCCTCGAAGCGGCAGTCGCCGAAGCCTACGAGGCAAGGCTTGTCGGCAAAAACAATCTCAACGGATGGGACTTCGATGTCTACGTCCACCACGGCGCCGGCGCGTATATCTGCGGTGAAGAGACCGCGATGTTGGAAAGCCTGGAAGGAAAGAAGGGACAGCCGCGCCTGAAACCGCCTTTCCCAGCGAATTGCGGCCTATACGGCGCGCCCACGACCGTCAATAACGTGGAGACCATTGCCTCGGTGCCAGACATCATGCGACGCGGCGCTTCGTGGTTTGCCGGTCTTGGAAAACCCAACAACACTGGGACCAAGCTTTACTGTATCTCAGGCCATGTGAACGAGCCTTGCACGGTTGAGGAAGAGATGGGCATTCCGTTGCGGGAGCTCCTCGAGAAATACGCCGGTGGTGTACGAGGCGGTTGGGACAAGCTTCTTTCCGTGATTCCCGGAGGTTCATCCGTACCGTGCCTAACGGCTCAGGAATGCGATGACGTCACAATGGACTTTGATGCCCTGAAGGCCCTTGGTTCCGGTCTTGGTACGGCGGGGATCATTGTCATGGACAAGTCCACGGACATCATCCGGGCCATTTCCCGCATATCCTATTTTTACAAGCACGAATCCTGCGGTCAGTGCACGCCTTGCCGTGAGGGGACGGGCTGGATGTGGCGCGTGCTGGAACGCATGGCCGACGGCAACGCCCAACGCCATGAGATCGACATGCTGTTCGAGGTCACAAAACAGGTCGAAGGGCACACGATCTGTGCTCTCGGCGATGCTGCCGCGTGGCCTATTCAGGGTCTGATCAAGAACTTCCGTCACATCATCGAAGAGAGAATCGATGCGCGCGCAACGGAGCCATTGTCGCCGTCTGTGCCGGAAGCGGCGGAGTAGAAACGTCATGCCGAAGCTCATAATCGACGGAAACGAGCACGACGTCCCAGACGGCATTACGTTGATCCAAGCGTGTGGGCTTGTAGGGGTGGAAATCCCGCGCTTCTGCTTTCACGAGCGGCTATCAATCGCCGGCAATTGCCGCATGTGTTTGGTCGAAGTCGTCGGCATGCCGAAACCCATCGCCTCGTGCGCCATGTCGGTGAGCGACTTGCGTCCTAGTCCGGATGGGATGCCGCCCACGATCAACACCAAGTCCGAAACGACACGCCGTGCGCAGGAAGGCACGATGGAGTTTCTGCTGGTCAACCATCCGCTGGACTGCCCGATCTGCGATCAGGGCGGGGAGTGCGACCTCCAGGACCAGGCCATGGCTTATGGCTTCAACGCGGGCCGTTTCAAGGACAATAAGCGCGCAGTTGAGGACAAGTATCTCGGGCCGCTGATCAAGACGGCCATGACCCGCTGCATTCACTGCACGCGCTGCGTCCGTTTCATGACTGAGGTCGCTGGTGTGCCTGAGCTTGGTCTAATTGGACGGGGCGAGGATGCCGAGATCACCTCATACCTTGAGCATGGTCTGCACTCGAATCTTTCGGCCAACGTCGTTGACCTGTGCCCAGTCGGTGCATTGACCTCGAAGCCCTATGCGTTTCAGGCACGGCCCTGGGAGCTCACCAAGACGCCGTCGATTGACATCATGGATGCCGTCGGCTCTGCGATCCGCGTCGACTCGCGCGGCAAAGAAGTGCTGCGAATCCTGCCGCGTATCAACGACGCAGTGAACGAGGAGTGGATTTCCGACAAGGCACGACATGTCTGGGACGGTCTCCGGTCGCAACGCCTGGATCGGCCGTATATCCGGAAAGACGGCAAGCTCTCGCCGTGTAGCTGGGACGAGGCAATCGCTGCTATCGCCGAGCGCGTAAAGGGCGCTGATGGGGCGAAGTTCGGCGCCATTGCAGGCGACCTCGCTGCAGCCGAGGAAATGTTCGCGCTGAAGACTCTGGCCGACCAGTTGGGCTCACCGAACATCGACTGCCGCCAAGACGGTTCGAAGTTCGATCCCGGGCTCGGGCGCGCCACTTACCTCTTCAATACGAGCATCAATAGAATCGAGGAGGCAGACGCTGTTCTTCTCGTTGGCAGCGACCCGAGAGTGGAAGCGCCAGTGTTGAATTCGCGCATTCGCAAGCGCTGGAAGCAATTGGACGGGAAATTGCCTGTTGGCCTCATCGGTTCGGACGTGGATCTGACGTATCCTTATGTAAGACTTGGCGCAGGCCCTGAGACCTTGGCTGATATCGCAAACGGCAAGCACGACTTTGCCAAGACGCTCACAGAGGCCAAGAAGCCCATGGTGATCTTGGGTCCGCCAGCCATGGCGCGCCCCGATGGCTATGAGATCCTTTCTTTGGCTGCGAAAGTCGCAACCGGGGTCGGCGCGCTCGACGACGGGTGGAACGGCTTCAATATTCTGCACGCGGCTGCGGCGCGCGTTGCTGGACTCGATCTCGGCTTCGTTCCCGGAAAGAATGGTCTCGGCACGACCGACATGATTGCAGCGGCAGGTCGTGGCGATCTCGATGTCCTATACCTTCTCGGTGCTGATGAAATAGACATGTCGGCCCTCGGGGAGACGTTTGTCATTTACCAGGGTAGCCACGGCGACAATGGCGCGCATCGCGCGGACGTTATCCTGCCAGGTGCGGCGTACACGGAAAAAGAGAGCACGTACGCCAACACAGAGGGTCGGGTGCAAATGACGGCCCGTGCAATCTTTCCCCCGGGCGATGCCCGCGAGGACTGGAGCATCGTAAAGGCCGTCTCTGACGCTATCGGCAAATCGCTTCCATTCGGAACGCTGCAAGAATTGCGCGGCAAGATGTATGCATCGGCGCCTCAGTTGGCGCAGCTAGATACGTTTGAAGCGGCTCAGGAAAGCTCAGTTGCCAAGATGGCGGAGCACGCCGCAAAGCCGTCTGATGAGCCCTTTGGGATCGCGATAGACGACTATTATCTCACCAATGCGATCGCTCGAGCCTCTGCCATCATGGCAAGCTTGAGTGCGATGGGCGCAGACGCCGAGAAAGCGACCGGGACTGATGGCTGAGTTTTGGACCAGCTATGGGTGGCCGACCACCCTGATCGTCATGCACAGCGTTGCAATCATGGTCGTGTTGCTGGTCTTCATCGCTTTTGCACTTTTGGCCGACCGCAAGATTTGGGCGGCCGTGCAGATGCGCCGCGGCCCCAACGTCGTGGGTCCATTCGGTCTCTGGCAGTCCTTTGCCGACCTTCTGAAGTTCTTCTTCAAGGAGTTCATCGTTCCCGCAGGGTCCAATAAGGGGCTTTTCGTTATTGCCCCGATCATCACGGCGGGTCTTGCAATATCGGCATGGGCCGTGATCCCCGTTTACGAGGGCTGGGCGGTTGCCGACATCAACGTGGGCATTCTCTACGTTTTCGCGATCGCCAGCTTAGAAGTTTACGGGGTCATCATTGCAGGCTGGGCGTCGAACTCGAAATACGCCTTTTTGTCTGCGCTGCGGTCCGCCGCCCAGATGGTGTCCTATGAGGTATCCATCGGTTTCGTGATCATCACTGTGCTTCTCTGTGCAGGCACCTTGAACCTTACCGAGATCGTCCTCGCGCAGGACAGGGGACTTGGCATGTTCGGCTGGTACTGGCTGCCGCTGTTCCCGATGTTCGTGATCTTCTTTATCTCGCTTCTGGCGGAGACCAACCGGCCGCCGTTCGATTTGCTGGAGGCGGAATCAGAACTCGTGGCCGGTTACATGGTCGAGTATTCGTCAACGCCGTACATGCTGTTCATGCTTGGTGAGTACGTCGCCATCATGCTGCTTTGCAGCCTCGGAACGATCCTGTTTCTTGGTGGCTGGCTGCCGCCAGCTCAGATCGCACCGTTTACCTGGATCCCGGGCGTTATTTGGTTCGTCCTCAAGGTCTGCTTTCTGTTTTTCCTGGTCTCAATGGTCAAGGCGTTCGTCCCGCGCTATCGCTATGATCAGCTGATGCGGCTTGGCTGGAAGGTCTTTCTTCCTATCTCTCTTGCAGCCGTCGTGATCGTTGCCGCTGTCCTGCGGGTCTGGCAGCACGGTATCTAGAAGGAGAAGACGCGTGACACGCTTCGCTCAAGCTGCCAAATCGCTTCTGCTGCTGGAGTTCGTGTCGGCCTTTTGGCTCGCAATGAAGTACTTCGTAAAACCGAAGGCCACGCTCAATTATCCTTATGAGAAGGGCCCACTGAGCCCGCGTTTCCGCGGTCAGCATGCTTTGCGTCGCTATCCAAATGGCGAGGAACGCTGTATCGCATGCAAGCTCTGTGAGGCGATCTGTCCAGCTCAGGCCATTACGATCGAGGCCGGCCCGCGCCGCAACGACGGCACGCGCCGCACGACACGCTACGACATCGACATGGTGAAGTGCATCTACTGTGGCTTCTGCCAGGAGGCCTGTCCGGTAGAGGCCATCGTCGAAGGACCGAATTTCGAATTCGCGACGGAAACGCGCGAAGAATTGTATTACGACAAGGCACGCCTGCTCTCGAATGGGGATCAGTGGGAGCGGGAAATAGCGAAGAACATCGAACTGGATTCGGCTTACCGCTAGGCCAATTTGGGATCAAGTTGGCCAGTTGAGTCATGTACTGGGGGCAGCGTCTTTGACTTGTGACGGGGAGTATGCGGGACAGCTTGAGGGCTGTCTCTCCATCATTGGGGAGACAAGCTGATGCTCGTTGCGCTTTTCTTCTATCTTTTCGCAACTGTGCTCATCGCCTCGTCCGTTATGGTCGTCTCGGCGAAGAATCCCGTGCATGCGGTCCTCTTCCTAATCCTCGCTTTCTTCAACGCCGCCGGATTGTTCGTCCTGCTCGGCGCCGAGTTTCTCGCGATGATCTTGGTGGTCGTTTACGTCGGCGCAGTGATGGTGCTGTTTCTCTTCGTCGTGATGATGCTCGACGTGAATTTTGCCGAGCTTCGCGCGGGCGTTCTGAGATATCTGCCTATCGGCCTGATTGTCGGCCTTATCCTGCTGTTCGAGCTGGTCTTCGTCGTTGGCGCCTGGGTTACGGCACCGCAGCTGGCCAGCGACGCACCCACGCCGCCGCCCTCTGAGGTTAGCAACACCGAAGCGTTGGGCCGGCTGCTTTACACCGACTACGTCTATTTGTTCCAAGCGGCCGGTCTTATCCTGCTCGTTGCCATGATTGGCGCGATCATCTTGACGCTGCACCACAGACGCGACGTGAAGCGCCAGAATATTAGCGATCAGGTTGCGCGCTCGCCGGAGACGGCCATCGAAGTCGTCAAGGTTGAGACGGGTAGGGGGCTGCAATGACCATCGGTCTGTCCCATTACCTGACCCTGGCTGCGGTGCTCTTCACCATCGGGGTGTTCGGCATATTCCTGAACCGCAAGAACGTGATCGTCATTCTGATGTCGATCGAACTCCTCTTGCTTGCGGTGAACATCAATCTTGTTGCTTTCTCCTCATTCCAGGGCGATCTCGTCGGCCAAATCTTCACCCTAATCGTCCTAACCGTCGCCGCGGCAGAAGCAGCCATCGGGCTTGCTATCGTCGTCGTGTATTTCCGCAATCGTGGCACGATCGATGTGGCCGACATCGATCACCTAAAGGGCTGAGGGCAGCATACGATGTATCATGCAATCCTCTTCCTTCCGCTTATAGGCGCGCTCTTCGCGGGGCTATTCGGCCGCTTCGTTGGCGCGCGCGCCTGCGAGATTGTCACGACCTCGCTGATGTTCGTCGCGGCATTCCTGTCCTGGATCGCATTCTATCAGGTGGCGATCGAAGGCAATGACATACGCATCGCGCTTATCGGCTTTATGCAGTCCGGGACCTTCGAGACATATTGGTCCATACGCGTCGATACACTTACCGCGGTAATGCTTGTCGTCGTCAATACGGTGTCATCGCTCGTGCATCTGTATTCCGTCGGCTATATGGATCACGATCCACATAGAGAGCGCTTCTTCTCCTATCTCTCCTTGTTCACCTTTGCCATGCTGGCGCTGGTGACGGCGGACGATCTGGTACAGCTCTTCTTCGGCTGGGAGGGCGTTGGCCTGGCATCTTATCTGCTGATCGGCTTTTGGTACAAGAAGCCCTCGGCCAATGCCGCCGCCATCAAGGCATTCGTGGTCAACCGTGTCGGCGACTTTGGCTTCCTGCTCGGCATCTTCACCGTCTTCTACGTCTTTGGCGCCGTTCAGTACGACACGATCTTCGCGGCGGCTGAGGGGAAGGTCGGCACCACGATTAAGTTCCTCTCCTGGGAGGTGCCCGCTCTTGAGCTGGCGTGTTTCCTGCTCTTCATGGGCGCGATGGGCAAGTCGGCTCAGTTCCTGCTCCATACGTGGTTGCCAGATGCCATGGAGGGCCCAACACCCGTCTCTGCTTTGATCCATGCAGCCACGATGGTGACCGCCGGCGTCTTTTTGGTTGCCCGGATGTCTCCGCTTTTCGATTTGGCGCCTTACGCTCTGGCGTTCGTGGCCATTATCGGAGCGACCAGTGCCTTCTTTGCAGCTACGGCCGCGGTCGTACAGACCGACATAAAACGCGTCATCGCTTATTCAACATGCTCGCAGCTCGGCTACATGTTTGCGGCCGAAGGGGTAGGCGCCTATGGGGCAGGCGTCTTCCATCTCTTCACCCACGCCTGCTTCAAGGCGCTATTGTTTCTGTGCGCAGGCGCCGTGATCCATACGCTTGCCGACAATCAGGACATGCGCCGCATGGGTGGCTTACGGAAGGTTATTCCGTTCACATGGGTGATGATGCTGATTGGCTCACTCGCCCTGACTGCTTTCCCGCTAACGTCCGGCTTTGTCTCTAAGGACTACATCATCGAGACAACGTGGTTCGACCACACGCCAGTCGGACAATACACCTATTGGATGGTGCTCATCGCCGCCTTCCTGACTTCGCTTTACACATGGCGCTTAATGTTCCTGACGTTTGAGGGCAATTTCCGTGGCCCAAAAGAAGTGCGCGACCACGCCCATGAACCGCCTTGGACGATGTCGGTCCCGCTTATCGTTCTCGCGGCAGGCGCACTGTTTGCCGGTTTCGGCTTCCGTCATCTTTTCATTGGCGCGGACAAGGCGAGCTTCTGGCGCGACTCAATCGTGGTGTCGTCAGTCGCACATCACGACGTCCCGCTCTGGCTACTGCTGTCGCCAACGATAGCGATGACGCTCGGCTTCCTTATCGCTTGGTACTGCTATATGTGGCGGCCTCTATTGCCCTTTGGGCTGCTCAAGCGTTTCCCGGCTGCAAACCAGTTCCTGTTCCACGCTTGGTACTTCGATGCACTCTATGATCGGATATTTGTGCGCCCGACCAAATGGCTCGGCAACTTCCTTTGGAAGGTGGGCGACGGGAAGATCATCGACGGCCTCGGACCCAATGGTATTGCGGCACGGGTGCTTGACATCACCAGAGGCGTGGTGAAGCTCCAGACGGGCTACATCTTCCACTACGCCTTCATCATGCTGATCGGCGTCGCGCTCTTGATCACCTACTTCATCGTGGCGGGGGGCGCGTTGCAGCCATGAGCTACGGGTGGCCCATCTTATCTACGGTGACGTTCTTGCCGCTGGTCGGCGCGCTTCTGATCTTTGCGCTCCGCGGCGACGACGAAAGTGCCGCTCGAAATGCGCGCTATATTGCGCTGTGGACAACGCTGATCACCTTCGCCATCTCGCTGCTTCTTTGGATCGACTTCGATTCAACCACACCGAAGTTTCAGTTCGTCGAGGAGCGGGCCTGGCTGGGTCCAATTAGATTCCATATGGGCATCGATGGCATTTCGATGCCATTCGTTATCCTCACAACGCTGTTGATGCCGCTTACGGTTCTATCGACCTATGGCGCGATAAAGACCCGCGTTCGCGAATTCATGATCGCGTTTCTGATGCTGGAAACGTTGATGCTGGGCGTGTTCTGTTCTCTCGACCTGGTGATGTTCTACCTCTTCTTCGAGGGCGGCCTCATTCCGATGTTTCTCATCATCGGCATCTGGGGCGGTTCGAACCGGGTCTATGCGAGCTTCAAGTTCTTTCTCTATACGCTTGCGGGTTCGCTCCTCATGTTGATCGCGATCCTTGCCATGTACTGGGAGGCGGGAACGACAAACATCCCTGAGCTTCTCGCCTATGACTTCCCGCCGGAAATGCAAACGTGGCTTTGGCTCGCATTCTTTGCATCGTTTGCGGTTAAGCTTCCGATGTGGCCTGTCCATACGTGGCTTCCGGACGCACATGTTCAGGCGCCTACGGCTGGCTCGGTGGTCCTGGCCGGCATTCTCTTGAAGCTCGGCGGCTACGGCTTTCTACGTTTCTCCATTCCAATGTTTCCTTTGGCGTCGGTTGACTTCGCGCCGCTTATTTTTGCGCTGTCGGTTATCGCGGTGATCTACACGTCGCTGGTGGCGTTCGCACAGGAAGACATGAAGAAACTCATAGCCTATTCATCGATAGCCCATATGGGTTTTGTGACGATCGGGATATTCACGCTTAACATGCAAGGCCTGCAGGGTGCCATCTTCCTGATGCTCTCGCACGGCATCGTCTCGGCCGGACTGTTCTTGTGCGTCGGCGTCCTCTACGACCGAATGCATACGCATGAGATCTCTATCTTTGGCGGGCTTGTGAACCGCATGCCGCTCTACGCCGCGGCGTTCATGATATTCACGATGGCCAATGTGGGCTTGCCCGGTACGTCCGGCTTTGTCGGTGAGTTCCTTAGCCTCTTGGGCGTCTATCAGGTGAATACGTGGGTGGCGTTACTCGCGGCGACCGGTGTCATTCTCTCGGCCTGTTATTCGTTGTGGCTCTATCGCCGCGTTATTTTCGGCGAAATCACAAATCCCGCTTTAAACCTTATCCAGGACCTTTCCTGGCGCGAAATCGTGGTGATAGCGCCGCTTATCCTTATGACTATCTTCTTCGGTTTCCACCCGAACCCGATCCTCGACGTCACGGCAACCTCCGTCGAGGCGCTCATAGCCGACTTCAACGCGAACCTAGCAGCTGCCGAGCAGGGCAGCCCGGCGCAGGCAGAGTGAGGGAGGCTGCAATGACCGAGCCACTGAATCTTCTGCCAGCTCTTCCTGAGATAACACTCGCGGTTGGCGCCATGGCGCTTCTCATGATTGGCGTAGGCGGCCGCAATGAAGAACGCGGCGAACTCGTGCTGTGGCTTTCTGTTGCTGTTCTCGCCCTAGCGGGCGTCTTCGTCACCATGGGTCAGGGCACGAGCATCATCTTTGCCAACGGTTTTATTGTCGATCCGTTCGCACGAATGCTGAAAGTTCTCGTCCTTACGGGCGCGGCCATTGCGCTAATCATGTCGCAGGACTTCTGGCGCCACGAAGGCGGGGTGAAATTCGAGTATCCGGTGCTCTTGCTGCTCGCGACCACAGGCATGCTGATGATGATCTCGGCCAACGATCTCATTGCGCTCTATGTCGGCCTCGAGCTGCAAAGCCTTGCGCTCTATGTGGTTGCCGCATTCAAGCGAGACTCCGTTCGCTCCTCGGAAGCCGGGATGAAGTACTTCGTCCTCGGTGCGTTGTCATCAGGTATGCTGCTCTACGGCGCTTCGCTCATATACGGGTTCACCGGATCCACCGTGTTCTCCGAAATAGCCAACGCGGCGCAGCCCTCGGGCGCCAATCTCGGCCTGATCTTTGGCATGGTCTTCCTGCTAACGGGGTTCGCTTTCAAGATTTCCGCGGTGCCGTTTCATATGTGGACGCCAGATGTCTACGAAGGCGCACCAACCCCCGTCACGGCCTTCTTTGCTGCCGCGCCGAAGATCGCGGCCATGGCCTTGTTCATCCGTGTCGTAGTTTCAGCATTCCCCGCCATAACCGACCAGTGGCAACAGATCGTGATCTTCCTATCGCTCGCTTCTATGGCGCTCGGTGCCTTTGCAGCAATCGGACAGCGAAACATCAAGCGGCTGATGGCTTACAGCTCGATTGGTCATATGGGTTTTGCGCTCGTAGGGCTCGCAGCGGGCACGGAGCAAGGCGTCCAAGGCGTGATTATCTATCTCGCAATCTATCTTGTGATGACGCTAGGCACATTCGCCGTCGTCCTATCGCTCCGCCGGGATGGCGTCATGGTCGAGGAAATCGATCAGCTCGCCGGGTTGTCTCGAACCAGTCCGCTAATGGCGCTCGCGCTGGCCATCTTGTTGTTCTCACTTGCAGGCATACCACCGCTCGCGGGCTTCTTTGCTAAGTTCTATGTCTTCCTTGCCGCAGTTGAAGCAGGCCTTTACGCGCTAGCGATCATCGGCGTTTTGCTCAGTGTGGTGGGCGCCTTCTACTATCTCCGCATTGTGAAGATCATGTATTTCGACGAACCTGCTCAGGAGTTTGAGCCGATGCCCCGGCTGTTGGCGGTCATTTTGGGCGCCGCTGGACTTCTCATCATGTTCTTTTTCGTCTATCCGTCGCCGCTTGTTGCGGCTGCCGACGCCGCAGCAAAGTCACTTTTCTAAACGCAGCACAATTCTCAGATGGCGCCCCGTTTCCGGCGCGCCGCCCATTTGATCCTGTAACCGCAACGACGCATGAAACAGTTCGCGCGTAACACGCCCAAGCTTCCTCCCGGCTACCGCCTGGTTCAGTTGGATACGGTGGACTCGACCAACGAAGAGGCCAAGCGCCGCGCGGATATGGGCGAACCAGGGCCATTGTGGATTTGGTCTGCGCGGCAGTCCAAAGGGCGAGGACGGGCGGGGCGCCAGTGGACATCGCAGGTGGGCAACCTCTTCGCCAGTATACTTCTTCGCCCAAACTGCACACACCAGACAGCGGGCCAACTCGCTCTTGTCGCCGGCATAATCACCTACGATACAATCTCAAAGTTGATTGCATATGAGGGCCGCTCAAGACTGCTCCTCAAATGGCCCAACGACGTTCTGCTGGCCGACGAGAAGGTCGCTGGGATGTTGCTTGAGAATCTCGGCATGGCTGAAGACGCACGTTCTGCTGTCGTCATCGGCACGGGCATTAACCTTGCGAATTATCCTGAGGACATCCCGCAGCCGGCGATCTGCCTTGAGGCTTATGGACTGACAATCACACCTGCACACGCGCTGGAAGTCCTGGCGGCAACAACGGATGAGTGGCTGAAACGCTGGAATGAGGGTGCTAGCTTTCCGTCCATCCGGCGCGCCTGGTTGGATCGTGCAGGGCCGGTGGGACGCAAGCTCGTCGTCCAGCTCGGCGACGAAACAATCGAAGGCAGCTATGCAGGCCTCGATCTGGGCGGCGCACTCCAGTTAAAGACAGAACACGGCACGCGCACCATCATGGCCGGCGATGTCTTCTTCGCGCCCTGACGCCATGGCCAAGAAGGAAGACAAAGCCAAGAACAAGTTCGTTTTCGTGCCGCTCGGTGGCGTGGGCGAGATCGGCATGAATCTGTATCTCTATGGCTATGGCAGAGACAACGCCTACACCTGGCTCGTCGTCGATATGGGAGTCACATTTGGCGGCGAGTATGAGCCAGGGATCGACGTCATCCTGCCCGACATTCGCTTTCTGGAGGAGGAACGGCGCAATATCGCCGGCCTCGTACTAACGCACGCACACGAAGACCACTATGGCGCTATCCCGGACCTATGGCCGTTGATCGGACGCGCGCCCATCTATGCCACGCGCTTCACCTCCGAGATGTTGCGCGGGAAGCTTAATGAGACGGCGCTGGAGGAGAGCGATCTGCCGCTGGAGGTCTTGCCGCTGGGTGCAGAACGCCAGATCGGTCCTTTCCACGTCGAGCTCGTATCCATGTCCCATTCAATTCCGGAGCCGACAGCGCTGGCAATCCGGACACCGCTAGGGACTGCGCTCCATACCGGGGACTGGAAGCTAGACGAGACACCACTGACCAGCCCGCCCACAGATGAAAATCGCTTGCGGGAACTTGGCGATCTCGGTGTCGATGCCGTGATCTGCGACTCAACAAACGCGATCCGGGAAGGCGTGTCACCGTCCGAGGCCGACGTGGCTAAAAACCTACTCAAGCTCATCAGACAAGCACCCAATTGCGTTGCGGTCACCACGTTTGCATCGAATGTGGCCCGGTTGATTTCAGTCGCGAATGCGGCAAGGGCTGCCGGGCGCGAACTCGTTGTCGTAGGGCGCGCCATGTACAGGGTCATAGAGGCAGCCCAGATTACGGGCTATATCGATCCCGACCTGCGTTTCCATCCAGAGACAGCGTTCTCCCAGTTCCCGCGCAACAAGGTGGTGGCGCTATGCACGGGGAGTCAGGGCGAACCGCGCGCCGCGATGTCTCGGATAGCAAGTGGTGAGCATCCTAATGTCACGCTCAAGAAGGGCGACTGGGTGATCTTCTCGTCGCGGACAATCCCGGGCAACGAGAAATCGGTAGGGCGCGTTCAGAACGACCTTTCCGACAACCGCATCGAAATCCTCACAGATCAGGATGCGTTGGTGCATGTCTCTGGCCACCCCCGCCGTGGAGAGCTTGAACAACTCTATGCTTGGGTCAAGCCAGACATCGCCGTGCCCATGCATGGTGAAGGCCGCCATCTGGAGGCGCATGCGGAACTAGCCGAGGACTTGGGTGTCGAGGAGGTCGTCCGTGCGCGCAATGGCACGATGGTGCAGCTTCTACCGAAGCCTGCCGCCATTATCGACGATGTACCTGTCGGCCGACTTTACCGTGACGGCTATCTGCTCACGTCCGCAGATGAGGGCCAAGTGCGCGATCGGCGTAAACTTGCCTTCGCCGGCATTGCGTCCGTTTCACTTGTCTTGACCACGAGAGGCGAGCTCGTCGCAGATCCTGAGGTATCGCTAACGGGACTGCCGGAGGAAGACTACGACGGGGTGCCTCTAGAGGAAATCGCGCGCGATGCAGCAATCGGGACAGTCGAGAGCATTCCGAGACCGCGCCGCAAAGATCCAAAGCTTGTGTCGGAAGCGGTACGCCGCGGCGTACGGGCGGCTCTCCGTCAAGCCTGGGGCAAGAAGCCTATCTGCACCGTATTGACGACCATACTCTAACCGCCTCAAAAAGAGCGTCTAACGCCTCATTTGCCATTTAGATTGTCCTCGAAGCGTTTTGAAACTGGAGCAGAAATTCATGATTGGCCGTTTGAACCATGTTGCCATCGTCGTACCGGACCTAACCGCGGCGACTGCTGTTTATCGCGATACGCTAGGCGCTAAGGTTTCTCCTGAAGAAGATCAACCCGAACACGGTGTGCGGACGGTCTTCATTGAACTGCCCAACACCAAAGTTGAACTCCTGGGCGTCCTTGGCGACGGCTCCCCAATCCAGGCCTTTCTTGAGCGCAACCCCAGCGGTGGCATTCACCACATCTGCTATGAGGTGCCAGACATCCTGGCCGCGCGCGATCAGCTGATGAAAGATGGCGCGCGCGTTCTCGGAGACGGAGAGCCCAAGATCGGCGCCCATGGTAAGCCCGTGCTCTTTCTGCACCCGAAAGACTTCTGCGGCACCCTGGTTGAGCTCGAAGAGGCGTAGGCCATGAGTCTCGCCTTCGGCATCGCCATCTACTTTGTGATCTGGTGGGTGTTGTTGTTTGCCATTCTTCCGTTCGGCGTCCGCACTTCAGAAGAAGCGGGCGAAAGCAGCAATCCTGGCTTCGCCGAGAGTGCTCCGCATAGGCCTAGGCTGCTGCCGAAGATTATCGCCACGACCATCATCTCGGGCATCGTCTTCGCATTCATCTATGCAATCCTGGAGCACAAAATATTCGGGCTCGACGACATTCCCTTCTTCCCGCGTTATGAGCAGGTGCAGCAGAAGCCGTAAGGCCCACGGGCTCCCGCGACGAAGTAACTAACAAAAAAAGCAAGGCCCCAAGGGACCTTGCTTTTAAAGTTATTGCTCCTTGTCATACCCGCCGGGACAGCTCGAAAAGAGAGCGGCGGGGACGCGGAAGCGCTTGTCCATCGGGTAGAACGCGCGCCTGAAGCCTTTCCTCCCAAGACTTGGACCGAATAGCCAACAGCGTGTTTTTGGTTGCTGACAGTGTCCAATCTCTAAACGCTTCACGTCACAAACCGCAAAGGGGTTCGAGCGCTCTTGCGTTGTGTCGGGACACTAGCTTGGCCGCGCCAAATTGTCACCATGATTGTGACGGGTCGACGCAGATTGGATCACTTTTATTGAATGGCCCATTGGCACTTCGCAACCAAACCGACGATCCTCGCGTTCAACTGGAGAAAACTGCCTTGCAGAAGGGCAGCGGGCCCCACTGATCAAATTTCATGCGTTTTTTCACCCGTTTTCATTGGTATGACCGCGCTGGCTCGCATATCCCGGGATTGCCGGAGAATCACGATACAAGTTTGATAAAGCTTAAGCCGGTCGTTTGCCTCACTGGGCGATCTTGGCTATTAGCCCAACCCAGGGTGCGTCCTGGTGCTATCGCCGCCGCCTACGGGCCCGAGATCAAACGCGGTCGGCCATTCTTGGAATTGGCCAAACCAATTGCCGACAGAGCCTCACGATGCGCCTCAGCCGTTTCTTTCTGCCGATGCTACGCGACGATCCCAAGGAAGCGGAGATCGTGTCTCACCGGCTCATGCTCCGCGCCGGCATGATCCGCCAGTCCAGTGCGGGCATCTATAGCTGGCTTCCCCTTGGATATCGCGTGTTGAGCAAGATCGAGCAGATCGTGCGGGAGGAGCAAGACCGCGCCGGGGCCCTGGAGCTATTGATGCCGACGATACAGTCGGCAGATCTCTGGCGCGAGAGCGGTCGCTATGACGACTACGGCAAGGAGATGCTGAGGATCCAGGACCGCCACGAGCGCGATCTACTTTTTGGTCCCACGAATGAGGAGCTGATCACGGCGATCTTTCGAGACGGCGTGAAATCGTACAAGGACCTGCCGCGCATCCTGTATCACATACAGTGGAAGTTCCGGGACGAGATCCGGCCGCGGTTTGGCGTCATGCGTGGACGCGAGTTTCTGATGAAGGATTCCTATTCCTTCGATCTCACCCAAGAAGAAGCGCGCCGATCCTACAATCGGATGTTTGTTTCGTATTTGCGCACTTTCGCACGTATGGGTCTGAAATCGATCCCCATGGCCGCTGAAACGGGACCGATCGGAGGCGACCTCTCTCATGAGTTCATCGTCCTTGCTGAGACCGGCGAAAGCGAGGTTTACTGCCACAGCGATTACCTTGCGATGCAGTCACCAGGCGAAGATCTGGACTACGACAGCGACCTCGCGCCGCTTGTGAAAACCTGGACGAGCCAATACGCAGCAACGGCGGAGATGCACGACGCAGCGCGTTTTGAGTCCGAAGTTGCGGAGGCAGAGCGGGTCACAGCGCGCGGAATCGAAGTCGGCCATATCTTTTTCTTCGGCACGAAGTACTCGGAGGCGATGGGCGCAAAAGTGCAGGGCCCTGATGGCGGACTGACACCTGTGGAGATGGGGTCGTATGGTATCGGCGTTTCCCGGCTGGTCGGTGCAATCATCGAAGCCTCACATGATGAGGCCGGTATTATCTGGCCGCAATCGGTGGCGCCATTTGATGTGGGTTTGATCAACTTGAAAGCCGGCGATGCCGAGACTGATGAGGCTTGCGAAGGTTTCTACACGCAGCTCCAAAACGCGGGTTTTGATGTGTTGTATGACGACCGTGAAGACCGCGCAGGCGCGAAATTCGCAGCCATGGACTTGATTGGTCTGCCATGGCAGCTGATCGTCGGACCCAAGAGCTTAAAGGCGGGGGAGGTCGAGTTGAAGGAGCGCGCGACGGGTGCCCGCCATAGTCTCACCTTCGAGTCAGCGTTGAATATGCTAACCAATGCCGGGGTTGGCGAAGTTGGGGTAGGTGCATGAGCGCGAGCGAGACCGTCGTTGAAGCTGCGGAGGAGACTGCTGCGCCGTCCACCCGCGCCTTCGCGCCCTTTGAATGGCTTGTTGCACTTCGCTATTTGCGCTCACGCCGAAAGGAAGGCTTTGTTTCGGTCATCGCCGGCTTCTCCTTCATCGGCATCATGCTCGGGGTTGCAACCCTCATTATCGTCATGGCGGTGATGAACGGCTTTCGGCAGGAGCTATTCGACAAGATGCTTGGGCTCAACGGCCATGTCGTGGTGCACAGCGTTGGGCAGTTCACGGACTATGACGACGTGGCCCAGCGTGTGCGCGATGTACAAAATGTGAAATACGCGCTCCCGCTCGTTGAAGGACAAGTTCTTGCCTCGACACCCCTCGGCTCGACCGGCGCACTGGTCCGTGGTCTCCGCGAGAATGACCTGAAGAGCCTCAAAGCTATTTCAAGCAAGGTTCGATTTGGTACGCTGGATGGCTTTGACGGCGATCCAGGCGTCGCCATAGGCAGCCGCATGGCTAATACACTCAGTGTCAAAGTCGGCGACAGCATCTCAATTCTGACACCACGCGGCGCGTCGACCCCCTTGGGTACGGCGCCCCGCATAAAACGATATCCGGTCGTTGCGATTTTCGAGATCGGCATGTCCGAGTACGATGCAAGTATTATGTTCATGCCGCTGAACGAGGCGCAGATCTACTTCAATCAACCGGACTCCGTGTCGGTCCTGGAGGTCGTCCTTGAGTCTCCCGATGAGGTTGCCACGCTCGCACCCAAGATTGTTGAAGCCGGCGGCGAGACCATTTACGTCACCGACTGGCGCCAACGGAACGCGACTTTCTTCTCGGCGCTCCAAGTCGAACGTAATGTCATGTTTTTGATCCTGACACTGATTGTTTTAGTGGCTGCGCTCAACATTATCTCCGGCCTCAAGATGCTCGTGAAGGACAAGGCGAGGGACATTGCCATTCTGCGCACGATGGGTGCAACGCGTGGCTCGGTCATGCGTATTTTCCTCATCGCCGGGGCCACGATTGGCGTCACGGGAACCTTGGCCGGGCTTATCCTTGGCGTCCTCGTTTGCGCGAACATCGATCACATCCGCTGGTTCGTGTCCTGGCTCACCGACACAGAGCTTTTCCCTGCGGAGCTCTACTATCTATCTGAATTACCAGCAAAAATGGACATGGGTGAAACCGTCTCCGTGGTGGTCATGGCCCTGACATTGTCGGTTCTTGCCTCCGTCTATCCCGCCTGGCGGGCCTCCCGTCTCGATCCAGTCGAAGCGCTCCGTTACGAGTAGGGGGGACCGTGGCCGCCATCGAAAGAACGCCAGCGCTGGAACTCGTCGATCTCGAACGGGGATTCACGCAAGGCGACCGCCGCATCGATGTCCTTAAGAAAGCCAGTGCGCGATTCCATTCGGGAGAGACCGTGGCGTTGCTCGGCCCATCGGGCGCCGGCAAGTCGACGCTTTTGCACATTGCGGGCCTACTCGAGAAACCCGACGCAGGTAGTGTGATGATCGGCGGAACCGACTGCGTGGCCTTGGGCGACAACGAGCGTACCCGGATCCGGCGAATGGAAGTCGGATTCGTCTATCAGTTCCACCACCTGCTCCCAGAGTTCTCGGCGTTGGAAAACGTTATGCTCCCTCAGCTTGTCTTGGGTTGCCCGAAAGAGTACGCGCGGGCCAGAGCCCAAGCGCTCTTGAACCCGTTGGGCCTTGAAGAAAGATGCGAACATCGGCCGGCAGAACTGTCGGGCGGCGAGCAGCAGCGTGTGGCGATTGCCCGCGCGCTGGCGAACAAGCCTCGCATATTGCTTGCCGACGAACCGACTGGGAACCTCGACCCGCACACCGCCGATAAGGTCTTCGACGAGATGATGCGGCTGGTGCGGGACGAAGGGGTTGCCGCTGTGATCGCGACCCACAATCTCGATCTCGCAGCCCGGATGGACCGGGTTCTGCGCCTCACCGAAGGATTGCTTGTGGAGGAAGAGGTCGCCGTGGTGGAAGCGGTGACCTGAGCGCCTTGCCAAAAGCGGGCAAAGGTCCACTATTCCGTCTAACAGCCAGGTGAGTCGACCACCTTCTCAGACGGACGATTATGAGCGAACAGCAGCCCTTCGTGCACCTGCGCGTACATTCCGCTTACTCCTTGCTGGAGGGGGCGCTCAAGATCCCCAAGCTCGTTGAGTTGGCAAAGGCGGATGCGGCGCCAGCGCTGGCGCTGACAGACTCCAACAATATGTTCGGCGCACTGGAGTTCTCCGAGGCCATGTCGGGCGCCGGAATACAGCCCATCATCGGCTGCACGCTGAATATAACCTTCGAAAAGCCTGGCAAACCCGGCACGGCAGACCCTCAGAGCCCAACGCCCGACGGGTCTATTGCGCTTCTCGCTAAGGATGAAGCTGGCTATCGAAATTTGATGGAATTGACGAGCCGCGCCTATGTGGTTGCGGCCGAGGTGGGGCAGGCTTTTGTCACTGTCGATGAACTAGAAGCGCACTCCAAGGGTCTGATCGCTCTCAGCGGCGGTCCTGAGGGCCTCGTAGACACCGCCTTCGCCGAAGGGAACACAGAACTTGCGCAAAGCCGTACCAAGGCCCTGCATTCAATCTTCGAAGACCGCTTTTACATAGAGCTCCAACGGCATGGCATTGCTCAAGAAAAGTCTGTTGAGCCTCATCTTCTGCAGCTAGCCTATGCGATGCAGATACCTCTCGTGGCAACGAACGAGCCGTTTTTCGCGGTGCCGGATGATTTCGAGGCCCATGACGCTCTGATCTGTATTGCTCAAGGCAGCTATGTCGCCATCGATGAGCGTCGGCGCCTCAGTCGGGAGCACTACTTCAAGTCAGCAGACGAAATGCGGGCACTTTTCGCTGACTTGCCTGAGGCAATTGAAAACACGGTTGAGATCGCGCGGCGTTGTGCATACCGCCCAAAGACGCGAAGCCCGATCCTCCCGGCTTTTCTGTCTGGCGGAGAGGCCAGCGCTGAACTCGCGCAAACGGAGGCCGACGAGCTGAATCGGCAAGCGGAGGCAGGTCTCGCCGCGCGTCTCGCTCGGCACGGCGTCGCCGCAGGTTTCGACGAAGCGGCCTATCGGGAGCGACTTGCCTCCGAGCTCGAAATTATCACACGCATGAACTACCAGGGCTACTTCCTGATCGTTTCCGACTTCATCAAGTGGACGAAGGGGCAGGGCATCCCCGTGGGGCCAGGCCGCGGCTCCGGCGCGGGCTCGCTGGTGGCCTACGCGCTGACGATTACAGATCTCGATCCCATCCGCTTCGGACTTCTCTTCGAGCGCTTCCTCAATCCCGAACGCGTGTCCATGCCCGACTTTGATATCGACTTTTGCCAGGATCGGCGCGACGAGGTCATCGCGTATGTCCGTGATCGGTACGGCGCCGATCGGGTCGCGCATATCATCACATTCGGAAAGTTGCAGGCACGAGCCGTCCTTCGCGACGTGGGACGCGTACTGCAAATGCCCTACGGCCAAGTGGACCGGCTTTGCAAACTTGTGCCCATGAACCCTGCAAACCCCGTGACATTACCCCAAGCCATTGCCGGCGAGCCCCGGCTGCAAGAGGAGCGCGACAAGGAGCCCATCGTCGCCAAATTGCTCGATATTGGGCAGCGCCTCGAAGGACTTTACCGACACGCATCGACCCATGCGGCAGGTGTTGTGATAGCGGACAGAACACTCACGGAGCTTGTGCCGCTTTACCGAGACGCGCGCGCGCAGCTGCCGGCGACCCAGTTCAATATGAAATGGGTTGAAGCTGCTGGCCTGGTCAAGTTCGACTTCCTCGGCCTCAAGACGCTCACGGTCATCGAAATGGTTCGGAGGCTTATTGCCCGCGACGGAACGAGCATGGATCCGTCCAAAATCCCACTCGATGACGCCAAAACATTTGAGCTCATTCAGCACGCGGAAACGGTCGGGGTCTTCCAGTTGGAAAGCCAGGGCATGCGCGACGCCTTGCGCAAGCTGAAGCCCGACCGGTTTGAAGACATAATCGCCATGGTCGCGCTCTACCGGCCAGGCCCGATGGACAACATCGAGACCTTCGTCAACCGCAAACACGGCAAGGAGAAGATCGAAACGCTTCATTCGATGATCGAGCCGATCCTCGCCGAGACCTACGGGGTCATCATCTACCAAGAGCAGGTTATGCAGATTGCCCAGGTGCTATCCGGCTACTCACTGGGCGAGGCCGACCTTCTGCGCCGGGCTATGGGCAAGAAGATTAAGGCGGAGATGGACAAGCAACGCGCGCGTTTCGTCGAAGGCGCCGTGGCTAACGGTGTTGAGAAGGGCCGGGCGGAGTACATATTCGAGCTGGTCGCAAAGTTTGCCGGCTATGGCTTCAACAAATCCCACGCGGCTGCGTATGCGCTCATAGCCTATCAAACGGCCTATCTCAAAGCGAACCACCCGACAGAGTTCTTGGCAGCGTCTATGACGCTCGATATGGGCAATGCCGACAAGCTGAATAGTTTCGCACAGGAGGCCCGGCGGCTCGGCATTCAGCTAGAGCAACCTTCGGTCAACTTTTCGGAAGTCGGCTTCCTGCCAGGTGGGAACGCAATTCGCTACTCCCTTGCCGCACTTAAGAATGTTGGCCAGCACGCCGTCGAATCTATCGTCGCTGAGCGGAATGCCAACGGCCTCTTTGGCGATATCTCGGACTTCGCGCGCAGGCTGAATCCGCGCCAAGTCAACAAACGGGCACTGGAGACCCTCGCAACGGCCGGCGCGTTTGACGAGCTTGGCATCGATCGAGCAACCGCACTGGAGAACGTCGATAGAATAGTTCTTGCCGGGAACAGCGCGCAGGAAGCCCGCGCCGGCGGTCAGAACGACCTCTTTTTCTCAAGCGGCAATCAAGCGCCACCGCCTATTGAGTTACGTAAGACGTCCCGTTGGCTGCCGACCGAACAACTGTCACACGAGTTCGAGGCCGTTGGCTTTTTCCTGACGGGCCATCCGCTCGATGAGTACAGCGAAGTCCTGAAATCGCTTGGTGTGGAGACTTGGACTGATTTCGCTGCGAAGGCGCAGAAGAAACGTGTGGTGGGCCGCCTCGCAGGCACCGTGCTGTCTTCCCGCGAGCGCAAAGGCAAGACGGGTAACCCCTATGCTTTCGTCGCCTTTTCGGATGCCACGGGGCAGTTCGAGGCGGTGATCTTCTCCGAGGCTCTAATCGCTGGCCGGCATCTTCTCGAGGCGGGTTCTGTCGTGCTTCTTGATGCCGAAGCCGAAGCGGATGGCGAAAACATTCGCGTCCGGGTTCAAGGACTCTCCTCGCTCGATAGCACCGCCGAGGAGCGGGTTGCCGGCATGAGCGTGACAGTGGACGATCCCAACGCGCTCACCGAGCTTGCCGCGGTCATCGGCGGGGAAGGAGGCCAGGGACGCCTCCAGCTCCGCCTTCGTGTCGAAGGCAAGGAAGTGGAGTTCGACCTGCCGCAGGGGGTCAATTCGACGCCCCGCCAGCGCAACACGCTTATGCTGCTGGATGGCGTTCGGGAGGTCACCGCACTTTAGGCCGGTACGGGCCCAATAGGGCCTTCTTTCTAAGGATCTTCCGGGCTTGCAAAGCGCGAAGCAGCCCCCTATAACCCGGCCCATCTCACACGCGGGGACTAAGCGTCACAAAGGCCATCTATAACCTTTGCGCTCGCTCCGGTGACCGGAAATTCCGGTCTCTCATCGCCCCGCGGCGGAAAAAACCGGAAAAAGGAGTCTGCAGTCCCATGGCACTGCCCGATATCTCTATGCGTCAGCTCTTGGAAGCTGGCGTTCACTTCGGTCACCAGACACATCGTTGGAACCCGAAAATGGCGCCGTTCATCTACGGCTCCCGGAACAACATCCACATCATTGACCTGACCCAGACAGTACCGCTGCTGCACCAGGCTCTAGTTGCGATATCCGACACGGTAGCCAAGGGGGGGCGTGTGTTGTTCGTAGGCACGAAGCGCCAAGCCACCGAAGCTATCGCTGAAGGCGCGCGCTCCTCGGCACAGTACTTCATCAATCACCGCTGGCTCGGCGGCACACTGACGAACTGGCGCACTATTTCGCATTCCATCAAACGCCTGAAGGCATTGGAGGAGCTTCTCGAGGGCGAACATCGCGGTCTCACTAAGAAGGAGCTGCTTCAGCTCACCCGCGAGAAAGATAAGCTCGAAATCTCGCTGGGCGGCATCAAGGACATGGGTGCTCCACCGGACGTCATCTTTGTCATCGACACCAACAAGGAATCCATCGCGATTGCGGAGGCCCGTAAGCTGAATATCCCCGTCGTTGCGATCGTTGATTCCAATTGCGATCCGGATGGCATCACCTTTCCCATTCCCGGTAACGACGACGCCGGCCGCGCCATTACGCTGTATTGCGATCTGATCGCCCGTGCAGCCATCGACGGTATCGAGCGTGGTCAGGGTTCGATGGGTGTTGATCTCGGCGAGGCTGAAGAGCCGATAGCCGAGCCGGCGATCGAGGAAGAGGCCGCGACTGAGGCTGCTCCAGCCGAGACCGCCGAGGCGGAGTCGAAGGAAAACGCGTAACCAAGCCGCTTAGTCAATGAGGCTCGGCGAAAGCTAAGAGATAGAGGAACGGATGGCGACGATCACGGCAGCCATGGTCAAAGAGCTCCGCGAGAAGACCGGCGCGGGCATGATGGATTGTAAAGCGGCGCTGAACGAGAACGACGGCGATATGGAAGCCGCCATTGATTGGCTCCGCGCAAAGGGCCTAGCCAAGGCCGCGAAGAAAGCTGGCCGCGTAGCCGCTGAAGGTCTCATCGGTTTGCACGAGACAGACACCGAGGCAGCGCTCGTCGAAGTTAACTCAGAGACGGATTTCGTGGCGCGGAACCCGAGCTTCCAGGAAATGGTCAACACGATCTCAAACTCGGCTATCAAGGCCAAGGGCGACATTGAAAAGCTTGGTGGAGAGACCTATGCCGACGGCGGAAACTCTGTCGCCGAGACGCTGAAGGAAATGGTCGGCTCCATCGGAGAGAACATGACCTTGCGCCGGACGGCTCATCTGGCCGCCGACAACGGCGTGGTGGCGAGTTACATGCATAACCAAGCGGCTCCGGGTCTCGGCAAGATCGGCGTCATCGTTGCACTGGAATCGACTGGCGACGCGGATGCTGTGAAGGGCTTCGGTAAGCAGGTCGCCATGCATATTGCCGCAACAAATCCGCAGGCTATCGATATCGACAGCCTCGACCAGGATCTCGTCGAGCGTGAACGCGCCGTTCTGACCGAACAAGCTAAAGAGTCGGGCAAACCCGACAACGTCATCGAGAAGATGGTTGAGGGACGCTTGCGGAAGTTTTACGAGGAAGTGGTCCTCCTCAAGCAACCGTTCGTCCACGACCCAGATAACACGGTCGCCAAGGCTATGGAGGCGGCTGGAAACAACGCGGGCGGACCGATCAAGATCATCGGATTCTATCGCTTCGCGTTGGGCGAAGGCATCGAGAAGGATGAGGGCGACTTCGCTGCCGAGGTTGCCGCGGCCGCCTCTGGCGCATAGGGTTCGGGCGGCGACTCCTGAGGCGTCGCCGGTCCAGGCCTAGAAGGACCGAGGCCGCATTGGTCGGGCCATTTGAGGGGTTCATCCTGTATAGGACAGCCGGAGCCAAACGTTGATGGACACACCGTCTGCCGCGAGATCGCGCTACACGCGCGTACTTGTCAAACTCTCCGGAGAGGCGCTCGCCGGGGACAAAGGCTACGGAATCGATCTCGACATTATCGAGCCGATTGCGAAGGATATTGCTGCGGCTGCGGCTACGGGCGTTGAGCTTTGTGTTGTCATCGGCGGAGGCAATATCTTTCGTGGCTTGATGGCGGCTGAGGGCGGGATCGATCGGGCGCGCGCCGACTATATGGGCATGCTGGCCACAGTGATGAACGCACTGGCTCTGCAGACAGCGATCGAACGGGCAGGACAAACCGCCCGCGTTCTGTCAGCCATTCCGATGCCAACGGTGTGCGAACCCTATATCCGCGATAAGGCACTCGACCACCTGTCGAAGGGACGCGTGGTAATATTTGCGGGCGGGACCGGCAACCCGTTTTTCACCACCGACACGGCGGCCGCCCTGCGCGCCGCGGAAATGGAATGCGAGGCTCTGTACAAGGCCACTCAAGTTGATGGCGTCTACAGCGCCGACCCCCAGAAGGTACCAGATGCAAAGCGTTATGAGCGCCTAAGCTATGCGGATGTCCTCAAGCAAGATCTTAGGATCATGGACGGGGCTGCAATCGCCCTTGCCCGAGACAACGGTATTCCGATAATTGTCTTTTCGATCAAGAACCATGGGAACTTAGCTCTTGAACTTCAGGGGCAGGGAGCCTCGACGACGATCGACGGCGGATAGGCGGTCCCACTTATTCGGAAGCTTTAAAGCAACGCGCCAAGTCCGGTATGGGATTTCCGGAGGATGGCCGCTAGGGAAAGCAAAATGTCTGACTTCGACTTGGATGAAATTGAACGGCGAATGCGCGGCGCGCTGACGGCCGTAAAGCATGAGTTCAGCGGACTTCGCACTGGCCGCGCCAGCGCTAGCCTCCTGGATCCGATCATGGTTTCAGCCTACGGAAGTCCTATGCCGCTGAACCAAGTGGCGACTGTAAACGTTCCGGAGGCACGGATGATTACTGTGCAGGTCTGGGACAAGAGTCAGGTTGCAGCGGTTGAAAAGGCCATCCGGGAGTCCGATCTAGGGTTGAATCCAGTTGTCGAGGGTCAGCTGTTGCGGCTCCCCATCCCAGAACTTAATGAGGAGCGGCGTCAGGAACTGGCGAAGGTTGCTCACAAATACGCGGAGCAGGGCCGCGTAGCGGTAAGGAATGTGCGCCGGGACGGCATGGAACATCTGAAGAAGGCTGAGAAGGACGGCGACATGGGCAAAGACGAGCACCATGCGCTGGCCAACAAGGTTCAGGACCTGACCGACAACGTCATCAAGGATATCGACGAGGCGCTGGCAACAAAAGAAGCGGAAATCATGCAGGTCTAATTGGGACCAGCGTATGGACGCATTTGAAGCTTGCTACGGAGAGGCTGGCCGTGACGCTCGTAGTGGACAACAAGTGGGGTGACGAGACTCGTCCGGGCCCTTCCCATGTGGCCATCATCATGGATGGCAACGGCCGATGGGCCGCGGAGAGACGCCTGCCGCGGGTCGAGGGACACCGGCGAGGCGTGGAAGCCGTTCGCAGGGTCGTCGAAGCATCGAGAGACCTCGGCGTCACGCACCTTACGCTCTTCAGCTTCTCCTCCGAGAATTGGTCGCGCCCAGCCAAGGAAATCAGTGATCTCTTTGGTCTTTTGAGGCGGTTTATTCGACGCGATCTCGCCGATCTGCACAAAAACGGTGTCCGCATACGTATCATTGGATCCCGCGGCGGCTTCGACGCCGACATTCAACGCATGTTGGATGACGCCGTGGAGCTCACGAAAGACAATGGAACGCTCCATCTCACTATTGCTTTCAACTACGGCTCTCGCAATGAGATCATGCGTGCTGCCGAGCGCTTTGCAGAAGACATCAAAGCAGGTGTGCGTGCTCCGGGGGATATGACAGAGGATCTGTTTGGAGCCTATCTCGACACAAACGAACTACCCGACCCAGACTTACTTATACGCACATCGGGAGAGTTGCGGTTGTCGAACTTTCTTCTGTGGCAACTGGCCTATGCCGAGTTCGTTTTTGTCGATACGTACTGGCCCGACTTCGATAAGGCTGACTACGAGGAGGCACTTGCTGAATTCCGGCGGCGAAACCGGCGTTTCGGTGGTCGCAGTGTGAGATCGATGGCGTGACGTCCCCAACGCCCTCCCACGACACGTCCTCCCAGCCTCAGCGCGAACAACCGCCCGAATTGTGGCGCCGCATCGGATCAGCCGTATTCCTTGCGGCTTTGGCGCTTGTAGCACTTGTCGCTAGCCCTTGGAGTTTTCTACTGCTGGTGATTGCATCGGCGACCATTCTCTTCTGGGAGTGGGGAGCCGCTACACGCTCAACAGGCGGCGATGCCACCACAATAATTCATGTAGCGTGCATGACAGCGGTAGTGATTTTCGTAGCGGTACATAAGTTCGAGCTGGCAGCGATCATCTTCGCGGCAACGGTAGCCACGCTCTTCATCTCCGGCTACCGAAAGAGGACCCCTCGAGAGGCACAGCTCGATGCAGGCGGTCTGGTCTACGTCCTGCTTCCCGCAGCGGCTCTCATCTGGCTTCGCAGCGACCCAACTTACGGCCTGTCAGCAGTTTTGTTCGTACTCGTCGTGAGTTGGACTACAGATACGGCGTCTTATGTTGGTGGCCGTACGTTCGGTGGTCCGAAGTTTGCGCCGACAATATCGCCAAAAAAAACATGGAGCGGCTTCTTCGTTGGCGTCGCGACGCCCATCGCGGTTGGTATTCTATTTGCCCTGTATCTCGGCAACACCTCACCGGTAGTCTTAGCGCTTGTGGCATTAGTGCTTGCCTTCTCTTGCCAGATGGGTGACTTGCTTGAGAGCGCGGTGAAGCGAAACTTGGGCATAAAGGATATGAGCCAGCTCATACCTGGGCATGGAGGCTTTTTCGACCGAATCGACAGTCTGCTGATGGCGGCTGTGGTCGCAGCGCTGATCGCCATGCGGAATCCAAGCGCACCGGGCACGGCGCTACTTATTTGGTGAGGTGCGTAAGCTGACACCGGTAGAAAAAGAGACAGCCTCCAGGCCGCGCGCAAGCGTCAAGCAGCCGAAGCGGATTAGCGTGCTCGGGGCGACAGGGTCTATCGGAGAAAGCACGCTCGATCTCGTTGGGCGCAACCCGAACGACTACGATGTTGTGGCGCTGACCGGCAACAAGAACGTGGAGCGTCTGGCCGAGCTCGCTGTGAAGCATCGAGCCAAGCTCGCTGTTGTCGCAGACGCCGCGAGCTACAAGGACCTCTTGCTGGCATTGGCGGGCACCAATATTGAAGTCGCCGCTGGCCCCAAAGCTCTCCTAGACGCCGCGTCTCGACCCGCCGATTGGGTTATGGCAGCCATCGTCGGCGTCGCAGGCCTGCGCCCCACCTTGCGCGCTGTGAAGCAGGGTACCGCGGTTGCGCTTGCCAACAAGGAGTGCCTCGTCTCCGGCGGTGAGATCTTCATGCGCGAGGTCGCGCGGCACAACGCGACCCTCTTGCCTGTGGACTCGGAGCACTCTGCAGCGCTCCAAGCTATGACAGGGACGGAGCCAGAGAAAATCGAAACTGTATGCCTGACGGCATCTGGCGGCCCATTTCGGACCTGGAGCGTTGACCAAATGGCGTCGGCCGGCCCCGAGGAAGCGCTGAAACATCCAAATTGGTCTATGGGCGCAAAGGTCACGATCGACTCTGCTTCCCTGATGAACAAGGGATTGGAGCTCATCGAAGCCCATCATCTCTTCGCACTGCCACCTGAGAAGCTGGACGTGCTTGTACATCCCCAGTCGATCGTTCATTGCCTTGTGCAAATGACCGATGGGGCTGTTCTGGCGCAACTTAGCTGCCCAGACATGCGGACTCCCATTGCCTACAGCCTTGCTTGGCCGGAGCGTATGCATGTTCCCAACGAGCGCATCGATCTCGCAGCCCTCGGGTCGCTGACATTCGAAAAACCCGACCCCGAGCGGTTCCCTGCACTCCGCTTGTCCAAAGAGGTGCTCGAAACAGGCGGCAGCGCTGGCGCGGTCCTCAACGCCGCTAACGAAGTTGCGGTTGCGGCATTCCTCGAGAAGCGTCTAGGATTCCTAGGTATCGCCGGGCTGGTGGAGACGACGCTGGCCGATTGTGCTGATTTGATCGCTCTTCCGCTAGAAACCGCAGAGGACATTTACGAGATTGACGCGGAAGCCCGTCGGCGCGCGCGAGACCGGCTCCCCCGCTGGGCGGCAGCGGAGGCAGGGAAATAAACTAGCGATCAACAAATTCTATTCGGGCGACACCGAGCAAACCGAAGGCGGCCTGAGCGCGCTGGCGCTCATGTGCTGACTAAGAAGGGCCCAATTCTCTAGGTAACTCAACTCATGGACATATTCTCATATCTCACCGGCTTCGGCGGGAACTTTCTAGGCTACCTCATTCCGTTTTTGTTTATTCTGACAATCGTGGTCTTCGTCCACGAGATGGGCCACTTCCTTGTGGCGCGATGGTGTGGCGTTGGCGTCAAGGCGTTTTCCATCGGTTTCGGTCCAGAGATTTTCGGCTTCGAAGACCGGCAAGGTACGCGCTGGCGCGTCGCGTGGATTCCGCTTGGCGGCTATGTGAAGTTCATCGATGACGAAAATGCCGCCAGCGCAGGGCAAAAAGACTTGGAGTCGTTGCCCGAGGCGGATCGGGACAAGACGTTTCAGGGAAAACCGCTGGGTCAGCGCGCCGCAATTGTCGCTGCAGGCCCCATTGCGAACTTCATTTTCGCAATTCTCATATTCGCCGCGATCTTCACTATTTTTGGTGAGCGCATCACAGCTCCGAAGGTGGACTCTATCAATCCGGGCAGTGCAGCGGAGCGGGCGGGATTCAAGGCGGGCGATCTCGTTACCAGCATTGATGGCACCAAGATCGTGAATTTCTCGGAGATGCAGCGGATCGTAGCGACCAGCCCTGGCCGAGAACTGGATTTCTTGGTCGACCGGGATGGCAAATCCGTCGCTCTGACGGCGACGCCAGAACGGAAAGAAATCACAGATCGCTTTGGAAACACGTTCAAAATTGGTCTTCTGGGGATCCAACGCAGCGCGTCGCCGGACGATTGGACCTTAGAGCGTCACGATCCGGCCACGGCCTTCGTAATGGGTGTCAAGGAATGCTACTTTGTCGTGTCCCGGTCACTAGGCTACCTCTACGATGTGATTGTGGGGCGGGAGGATGCCGATCAGCTCGGTGGCCCACTCAGAATTGCGCAAGTATCGGGGCAAGTTGCTTCGGTCGGATTTCTTGCACTTCTTAACCTCGCCGCCATCATCTCAGTGAGTATTGGGCTTATAAACCTTTTCCCAATACCTATGCTGGATGGTGGTCATCTTTTGTTCTACGGAATTGAAGCTGTAAGAGGGAAGCCGCTGAGCGAAACGACGCAGGAAATCGGTTTTCGGATTGGCCTTGCCCTGGTCCTCATGCTAATGATTTTTGCGACCTGGAACGATCTGATTCATTTGAAGTTTCTGTGATAATGGCAGTGGCGGCTAGGGAACGAATCGAGCCGCTGAAATACATTCAAGAAGAGAGCAGGCGCATCTAAAATCGGCCACAAACAGATGGCCAGCTAGCAGGAACAACCGCATACCTAAGAGGGGTTTGGGGTTAACGGGGGATTACACCAGAAATGGTGCGGTGGACGTTGGAAAGAGGGCTCTACGCAGTCCTCCTGGTTCTTTGTAGCGTCCCGCTCTCGCTGGGTCTCAGCGTGGGCTCGGGCAGCCTTACAGCCGCTGCCCAAAGCGGCACCATCAGCTCGGTCATCGTCCAGGGCAATCAGCGCGTCGAAGCCGAAACCATCCGGTCCTATCTCACCTTTTCTGCGGGAGACCCCTATGACCCCGGTGAGATCAACCAATCTCTAAAGACGCTTTTCGCGACCGGACTTTTCAAGGACGTTCGCATTCGGCGCCAATACGCCAACGTCGTGGTTGTCGTCGTCGAAAACCCAGTCGTGGCTCGCGTTCGGTTCGAGGGGAACCAAGACGTTGACAGCGATACACTTCGCGCCGAGGTGCAGCTAAAGCCGCGCTCGGTTTACACGCAAGCCCGCGTGCAGGCGGACGAGCAGCGAATTCGGGACGTCCTCGCACGCCAAGGGCTCTACGACGCCCAAGTAAGCGCCCAAGTGATCCCACTTGGCGGCAACAGGGTTGAAGTCGTTTTTCAGATCGGAGAAGGGATAAAGACCAAGGTCAAGGCGATCAGGTTTGTCGGCAACGACTCATTCAGCTCTTCCCAACTGCGTTTTGTGATTACGACCAAACGCACAGGCTGGCTGAGCTTTCTCAAGAACGACAATATTTACGACCCCGATCGTCTTGCTTTGGACCGTGAACTTCTCCGGCAATTCTATCTCAAGAATGGCTATGCGGACGTCCAAATTCTCTCGTCGAACGCTGACATAGAACCGGGCGGGGGTGGCCTCTTTAATCGCGACAAGAGCGGCTTTGTGATCACTTTTGAGATCTACGAAGGACCGCGTTACAGATTTGGCTTCATCGATATCGAAAGCGCGTTGCCGTCGCTGGATGTCGGTGCGCTCAGCAGTGCGCTGCTTACAAAACCAGGCAAACGCTACGACATCGAGAAGATACAGAAAACGATCGAAGCCTTGACCGTCAAGGTATCCGAGCAAGGCTATGCCTTCGGGCAGGTTCGGCCCCGATTCGATCGCGACCCGACAACGCAGACCATCAACGTTACCTATGTCATTGACGAGGGGCCGCGGGTCTATATCGAGCGGATCAACATTGTCGGCAACTATCGGACTGAAGATCAGGTCATTCGCCGCCAATTCCGTCTGGCCGAAGGCGATGCCTACAATCGCCTCTTGATCGAGGCAGCTCGAAAGCGCCTGCGCGCTCTGGGCTTCTTCAAGACGGTTGACATCGAGACAGAGCCTGGAAGCGCACCCGATCGCGTTGTCATTAACGTCGTTGTAGTGGAACAGCCGACGGGTGAGTTCTCCTTTGGTGTGGGTTACTCCACCGTCGAGGGCGTCATCGGCGATGTCAGCATCTCAGAGAGAAACCTAATGGGCCGCGGCCAGTATGTCCGTCTCGGATTGGCCGGCAGTCTCGAGCGCTTTCAGATTGATTTTAGCTTCACTGAACCTGCGTTTCTTGGGCGCAACATCGCGGCTGGCTTTGACCTCTTCCACAAAGAAGTCGACCTGACCAATGTGGCTTCGTTCAAACAGCGCGACACGGGCGGCAATCTGAGAATCGGTTTTCCGGTGGCCAACAACACACAGCTTGGATTGCGTTACCGGTTGAACCGTGAGGAAATCTATGACGCAGCGAGAAATGCCTCTCTCGCCGTCAAGCAAGCGGCGGACGAAGGAGCCGTGATCGTGTCGTCGCTCGGATATACGCTGGCGTATGACACGCGCAACTTGCCCCAGCAGCCGACGAGCGGCATCTTCGCGTCAATCTCTCAGGACTTCGCGGGCGTCGGCGGCGACGTGCAGTACAATCGACTCATCCTTGATACCCGCGGGTACTATCCTGTGACCAATAAGATCACCCTTGTGGGTCGGGTGCAGGGCGGCATTATCGACCCTTGGGGAGGCGAGGATCTGCGCCTCACTGATCTATTCTTTAAAGGCGGCGAGACAATCCGCGGCTTCGAACGCGCAGGCTATGGACCCCGCGATGCCTGCCGCGACCCCGCAACCGGCGAAAGAGTGCCGAACTGCCGCCAGGACGCATTAGGGGGCAAATACTTCTGGGCCTCGACCGCCGAGGTGCGCTTCCCGATTCCACTCGTGCCGGAGAACCTCGGCCTGCAAGGGGCTGTGTTCGTCGACGCCGGCTCGCTCTGGGAACCGGGTGAGGCCGCCATCCAGGCAGTCAATGTCGACGAGGGAAGTTTCATTGAGGATACCGCAGATGTCCGGCTTTCAACGGGTGTCAGCTTGATTTGGCAGTCT
Source organism: Methyloceanibacter sp. (assembly GCF_058506495.1). Lineage (NCBI taxonomy): Bacteria > Pseudomonadati > Pseudomonadota > Alphaproteobacteria > Hyphomicrobiales > Hyphomicrobiaceae > Methyloceanibacter > Methyloceanibacter sp. Next base: position 34,634 of record NZ_JBZMXT010000014.1, read on the forward strand.
CCGCTCGGGCCCCTCCGCGCAGATCTCGCCGAGGCCTTGCTCAAGGCAGACTTTGATAAGACCGAACTCTTCCGCTTCGGCGCATCGACCCAGTTTTAGGGGTTGCCGCTCTTGGTCGCAGCGTTTCATTATCGCGAGCGCTTGAGCGCGACCCGCCAGGAGACTCCATGGAACATCCGGGATTTTTCAATCGCGCCGGTCCGTTCTCTTTAGGCCTGGTTTCGGAGACTGTGGGCGCAGAGGTCGGGGCTAATGCTTCGCTCGATACACAGGTCATCGACGTTCGCCCACTTGATGATGCGGGCGATGGCGACTTGTCTTTCATAGATAACGCCAAGTACTTGCCGGCGCTAGAAAAAACCAGTGCCGCCGCATGCATTATTGCCCCAAAGTTCGTCCGTAAACTTCCCTCGGAGACGGCTGCTCTGACAATGCGCGAACCCTACCGGGGTTTTGCAAGGGCGATTGCTCTGTTCTATCCGGAGTCGCTCCGGCCGAAGACGGCCGGACCCGCTGGGCAAGCGGTGTCAGAAGGCGTTCATCCCTCAGCCGTGCTTGAGGACAACGTGATTGTGGAACCAGGGGCTATCGTCGGCTCCGAAGCTCATATCGGATGCGGTACGACAATCGCGGCAGGGGCTGTCGTCGGCTATCGCGTCTATATCGGCCGTGACAGCTATATCGGCCCGAATGCGTCTGTAACCCATGCCTTGATCGGAAACAACGTCGTTATCCATGCTGGTGTGGCCATCGGTCAGGACGGTTTCGGCTTCGCAATGGGCCGCAACGGCCATATGAAGGTGCCTCAGATCGGTCGTGTTGTGATTCAGGATGATGTAGAGATCGGAGCGAATTCCACCGTTGATCGCGGGGCGCTTCGGGACACGATCATCGGAGAAGGCACGAAAATTGATAATCTTGTCCAAATCGGGCACAACGTGGTCGTCGGAAGGCATTGCATTATCGTGTCACAGACGGGTATCTCGGGCAGCTCGGAACTCGGTGATTTCGTGGCTCTTGGTGGACAGGTTGGCGTAGTCGGCCACCTGAAAATTGGCGCTGGGGCACAAATCGCCGGAAGCAGCAACGTCCGGGGCGATGTGCCAGCAGGGGCGCGTTGGGGCGGTACGCCAGCTAAACCTGTCCGGCTCTGGTTCAGAGAGCTGACGCTGCTGCGGCAGCTCGCCGAACGTAAGGATGTGAAGATTGACAAAGAAGAGGGCGGGGACGGCGCGTAGCCGAACCGCATCCAAGGAGCCGGTCCGAATGAACGAGAGCGGAGAAGTCCAGAGGCCCGATCGGGTAGAAGCCGCCGATATCATGAAGCTTCTGCCCCATCGCTACCCATTCCTGCTTGTCGACCGAATTGTTGATATGGATGGCGATCGGGCCGCGACCGGCATTAAGAACGTGACGGCGAATGAACCCTATTTTCAGGGCCACTTTCCTGGAAACCCGGTTATGCCCGGCGTCCTGTTGGTCGAGGGTATGGCACAAACGGCCGGTGCTTTATGCATGCGGTTCCTGGACGAATTTGACGAGCCTCCGCTCGTCTATTTCATGGCAATTGATAAAGCGCGCTTCCGCCGCCCCGTGATCCCAGGAGATACGGTTCTCTACCACGTGGAAAAGATGCGCAGCCGTGGCAAGGTCTGGCGCTTCAAGGCAAGGGCGGTCGTCGACGGAAACTTGGTCGCTGAGGCGGAAGTCAGTGCAGTGATCGTGGATACGATCGAGGCAGAGTAAGAGTTCAATGTCCAATATTCATGCGACCGCGCATGTCGACCCGAGCGCAAAACTTGGGTCAAACGTGGAGATCGGCCCGTTTTGCGTTATCGGCCCAAATGTTGAGATCGGCGACGATGTGATCTTGCGACCCCATGTGGTGGTCGACGGACACACGACAATCGGAGCCGGATGCAAGGTTTTCCCTTTCGTTTCGATTGGACTCGAGCCGCAAGACGTGAAGTACAAAGACGATCCGAGTACGGTAACAATCGGGGAGAACACCGTACTGCGCGAGAATGTCACCGTCCACAGAGGCACGACCACGGGCCAAATGGCGACCCGTGTCGGCTCTGACTGTTTTATCATGATTGGCGCGCACATAGCGCACGACTGTCAGATCGGAGACAATGTCACGCTGGTGAACAGCGTTGCGCTGGGCGGGCATGTCACCGTTGGTGACGGCGCGATCATTGGTGGACTCTCGGCAGTTCACCAATTCGTCCGTATCGGTGCCTATGCCTTCGTCGGCGGCATGTCGGGTGTAGCAGCCGACCTCATCCCCTACGGGATGGCGGTCGGGAACCGTGCCAATCTCAACGGCTTGAACATCATCGGTCTTAAGCGCCGAGGTTTCCCGCGCGAGCAGATCCATGAGGTGCGCAAAGCCTACCGCATGTTATTCTCAAGCGAAGGAACTATGAAGGAGCAGCTCGAGGACGTCGAAGCGATGTTTTCGACCAATGAACTCGCCCGTCAAATCATCGACTTCATCAAGAGCGATACGGATCGCCAATTCTGCATCCCTAGCAATGTCGCAACGCCAAGCCGTTGAGAGTGAGCAAACCAACTTGCTCAAGACAACAAACGTCACCGGACCGCTCGGCATCATAGCCGGGCGCGGTTCCTTGCCCACCTTTATTGCGGATGCCGCAGAAGCAGACGACTTGCCCGTACACATTGTCGGGATCGAAGGCGAAGCCGACCCTGAAATCGAACGCTTTCCGCACACCTGGATCAAGTGGGGTGAGGTGGGGAAAGTCTTCACAGCATTGGAATCAAACAACTGCAATGATCTCGTGATTATCGGTGGCGTCAGCCGCCCGGACCTCAGGAATATCCGGATCGATCTCGGTGCGCTGAAAGCATTGCCGTTTCTCCTCAGCCTTCGCAAGGGCGGCGACGACCATGTGCTGTCGCGGATAGTCCAGTTCTTCGAACAGAAGGGCTACCGGGTGCACGGTGCAGGAGATGTTCTGCCCGAGCTTCTCGTACCCGAGGGAGCTCTCAGTCGACGTTCGCCCTCAGCCGAAGACGAGGTGGACATGGCGATTGCTTTTGATGTCGTCCGTACACTGGGTACGTTGGATATCGGCCAGGCGGCAGTTGTATCGGGCGGTTACGTCTTGGCTGTGGAAGCAGCCGAGGGCACAGACGCAATGCTTGAGCGCTGTGCGGAAATCAAGCGCCGCGGCCGCAGTCATGGGACTGGGAAAGGCGTGCTGGTGAAAGCGCCGAAGCCCGGCCAAGAAGAGCGCGTCGACATGCCAACGATTGGTCCACAAACCATGGTGAAGGCCGCTGAGGCTGGACTCTCGGGCATTGCCGTAGCAGCGCAACACGTGCTCATTGCCGAATACAATCGTACGATCGAGATTGCCAACGAACGGAAAATCTTTCTCTACGGCGCTCCCTGGGATGAGAGCGACACGTAGTCCTTCGACCGATCTCTAGCGATTACACATCGGCACAAAGGCGCGCTCCATAGCGCCCGTGTACAGCTGCCTCGGACGGCCGATCCGCTGAGAAGGATCCTCAACCATTTCTTTCCACTGCGCGATCCAACCGACAGTTCGTGCAAGCGCGAATAGCACCGTGAACATTTCAGTCGGGAACCCGAGGGCCTTTAGCGTGATGCCGGAATAAAAGTCGATATTTGGATACAGTTTCTTCTCAATGAAATAGTCGTCAGAGAGAGCGATCTTCTCAAGCTCCATAGCAACTTTCAGGATTGGATCATCTTCGTGACCCACGGCGCCGAGGACCTCATGACAGGTCTTCTGCATGATTTTGGCTCTCGGATCGTAGTTCTTGTAGACCCGATGCCCGAATCCCATCAAGCGGAAGGGGTCGTCCTTGTCCTTGGCGCGCTGCACATACTCGGGAATTCGGTCGACCGATCCAATTTCCTGAAGCATCATGAGCGCCGCCTCGTTCGCGCCACCATGGGCCGGACCCCACAAGCACGCGATACCGGCTGAGATACAAGCGAACGGATTGGCGCCGGACGAACCGGCGAGGCGGACCGTGGATGTAGATGCGTTCTGCTCATGATCCGCATGTAGAATAAAGATGCGGCGCATCGCTCGGGTCAGAACGGGATCAACCTTATACTCCTCGCACGGCACCGCAAAGCACATCCGCATGAAATTGGCCGAATAGTCCAAATCGTTCTTCGGATAGATGAACGGCTGGCCAATCGAATATTTGTAGGCCATGGCAGCGATGGTCGGCATCTTTGCAATCATGCGGATGCTCGCCATCTCACGCTGCCAAGGATCATGGATGTTTAGTGAGTCGTGGTAGAAGGCCGACAACGCGCCAACAACACCCACCATGATCGCCATGGGATGCGCATCCCGGCGGAAGCCGGAGAAGAAACGATTCATCTGTTCATGAAGCATCGTGTGGCGCGTGATGCGGATCGTGAAGTCTTCGTATTGTTCCCTGGTGGGGAGCTCGCCGTAGAGCAACAGATACGCCGTTTCCAGGAAAGTCGTGTTCTCCGCAAGCTCGTCGATCGGGTAGCCCCGATACAGGAGGACCCCTTTATCGCCATCGATGAAGGTGATCTTGGATTCGCAGCTTGCCGTGGACGTAAAGCCGGGATCGTAGGTGAAACACCCCGTGCGCCCATATAGAGACGTGATATCGATCACATCGGGACCCAGCGTACCGGATCGCACAGGCATCGCGTGCTCGCTACCGCGGAGAGAGATAGCCGCTTCGTCCACATCGTTGGAGTCAAGCTTTTCTGCGATACTCATCTCAAAACCTCCTGGACATAACGGACCGGCGGATAAGGCGCATGGTCGAATAGAACCACTGACGCCACCGTAGGGCAGACACTCAAAATTTTGCGTTGCCGCATTTTTGCGCTGATTCTATCGCAGTGCAACACGGCGCGCTGCATAAATGTGACGCATTTCACGAGTGTTTGGTTTGGTCCACAATGCGAGCCACTGCCTCTTCGCGCCCTAGCACATCGAGCACATCAAAGATACCGGGGGATGTGGTACGCCCCGTCAGCGCTGCACGTAAGGGTTGCGCGACTTTACCGAGCTTTCGGTCTGTCCGTTCGGCGAACGCCCGAAGGCAATTCTCAACTTCTGTCACGTTCCAAGGGTCGACGGACTGCAACTCCGGAAGCAGCTGCGCCAAGGTCTCCTGACCATCGCGATCAAGAAGTTTGGATGCCTTTTCATCGGGCGCGAGTGGACGCTTTAAGAAGAGGTACTCAGCACTCTCCAGAAGATCGACGAGGGTCTTGGCACGTTCCTTCAAGCCCGGCATCGCGCGTTCGAGTTGGTCCCAGCCCTCATCGCCAATCCGATCTAGCAGGTCGTCCGCGTTCGGAAGATGAGGCACCAGCGCCTTCAAATGACTCACAATCTCCTCGTCTGACATAGCACGCAGGTAGTGGCGATTGAGACTCTCCAATTTTGTGAAATCAAACCGGGCAGGGGACCGCCCGATGGCTTCTAGATTGAACCAGGAGATCATTTCGTCGGTGGAAATGATCTCCGCGTTGCCGTGGCTCCAGCCAAGCCGCACGAGGTAATTACGCAGCGCTACGGGCAGGTAGCCCATCTCGCGATACGCTTCAACACCAAGGGCGCCGTGGCGTTTGGACAGCTTGGCGCCATCAGGACCGTGGATAAGCGGAACATGAGCATAGATCGGCGCCTGCCAATCGAGTGCCTCAAAAAGCTGGGTCTGTCGAGCGGCGTTTGTGAGGTGGTCGTCGCCTCGGACGACGTGGGTGATACCCATGTCGTGGTCGTCGACCACGACGGACAGCATGTAGGTCGGGGAGCCATCGCTGCGCAAGATGACGAAATCATCCAGATCCTTATTCGCAAATGTCACGCGGCCTTGCACACGATCTTCGATAATCGTCTCGCCTTCGCATGGTGCCTTGAAGCGAATTGCAGGCGCTATGCCGTCCGGTGCGAGGGCAGGATCCCGATCGCGCCAAGTCCCGTCGTAGCCCGGCGAGTTACCCTCGGCGCGCGCCTTATCTCGCATAGCCTGCAACTCTTCAGGGGTCGCATAGCAGCGATAGGCTTTGCCGTCGGCTAGGAGCTTGTCGGCAACGTCCCGGTGGCGCTCCGCACGAGCGAACTGGTAGACGGGCTCACCCTCCCAGTCGAGCTCCAGCCAACGTAGGCCGTCCAAAATGGCCTGGATGGCTTCTTCGGTGGATCGAGCGCGGTCCGTGTCCTCGATACGAAGCAGCATCTTGCCGCCATGAGCCTTAGCGAACAGCCAGTTAAAGAGCGCGGTGCGCGCACCGCCAATATGGAGGAAGCCCGTCGGTGACGGCGCAAATCGCGTGATAACGGTCTCGGTCATCGGTGAAGTATTGAGCCGAATGGGATGGCAGAGAAATGGAGAAGTAAAGCCCTAGCGCGACGGTGTAGCATAAGCGTTCGACATGGGTAAGCGCGGGGGGCATGCCATACGCAAGAAACAGCTCGGACTGGCGGCCCGATGACGGGCAGCCGATCCGAACCGAGACGGTCGCCGAGCGCCGCGGGAGGCGTCCGTGATCAGAACCCGCCCAAGACTAGGCGCAGAAACCGCTAGTAACGACGGATGAGGCCAACGAGCCGCCCTTGGACGCGCACCCGGTCAGGTCCAAAGATCCGGGTTTCATAAGCGGGATTGGCCGCTTCTAGCGCAATGGAATTGCCCCGTCGGCGCAGCCGCTTGAGCGTGGCTTCCTCCTCGTCCACGAGGGCGACAACAATGTCACCAGTGCTGGCTTCGTCGCACTGACGAACGATGATCGTGTCGCCTTCCAGAATGCCGGCCTCGATCATAGAGTCGCCCTTGACCTCAAGCGCATAGTGTTCGCCTTTCGCGAGAAGTTCTGGCGGCACCTCAATCGTATCGAGCTTGGTTTGAATGGCCTCGACAGGCACGCCGGCGGCAATTCGGCCCATGATTGGCAACGCGACAGTCTGCCCGTCCGGGGCCGCGTCTCCCGCGGGCATGCCCGATCGACCGAGACTTCCTTCAATCACGCTCGGCGAGAAGCCGCGCTCACGCGCCGCAACGCTTTGCGGAACCGATTCGGGAAGCTTGATAATCTCCATAGCGCGCGCCCTGTGAGGCAGGCGACGCAGGAAACCTCTCTCTTCAAGCGCCGTAATGAGCCGATGAATGCCCGATTTGGACCGAAGATCCAAAGCATCCTTCATTTCGTCGAATGATGGC
>NZ_JBZMXT010000015.1:0-40723 GCF_058506495.1 Methyloceanibacter sp.
GACTGAAACGTGGCGGGGCCGAAATAGGATCGACGAGGGTGTAAAGGTCGTACTTTCGCTCGGCATGGTATCCGCCGTTATCGGGCCGAACCTAATAGTTGCCAATGACAACTATGCGGAGGCACGTCTCGCTGCGTAATGCGGCGCGATAGCCTAAATTAAAGCCCTAGCCTCCTCGCAGAGACTAGGCGCGGTTTCGGAGGGCACCGGGCAACAGAAGCCCTCCACTTCGACGGGGTGACTGCCTACGTCGCCAAAAAATGGAGCGGCGCCATTACATGGCAGACGATGGAATTCGATACGATCTTCTGACGCAGAACGCATTGCGTGGCGTCGTGCGCGAAGTGCTCACACAAGTCCAAAGCGATGGTCTCCCGGGGGAGCACCACCTCTACATCGCATTCGACACCCGAGCAGATGGCGTCTCTATCTCTAAGCGATTGGAGGAACAGTATCCGGAGGAGATGACTGTCGTCCTCCAATATCAGTTTTGGGATTTGTTCGTTTCGGACGAGCGCTTCGAGGTAAAGCTCTCCTTCGCCAACGTGCCGGAGCGGCTGGTCATTCCGTTCAGCTCTGTAAAAGCGTTTTACGATCCGTCGGCGCAGTTTGGTCTTCAGTTCGGGAAGCCGGGCGCTGCAAACGACTCCGCACGCCAGCATATGGCTTCAGCCCTACCTGACGTGGTTAGCGATAAGTCCGACGATCGCGGCAGCACGGAGCCGCCCGCTGAAGAGACTGCCGAGAGCGAACCTGTCGAAGTGGTGATGTCCCGTCCGCCAGCTGAAGTCGTGCAACTCGACAACTTCCGCAAGAAGTAGCCGCTTTCTTAGGCGTTGCCGCCGCCCTTATGCCTAAGCATTGGTCATTCGCATTCGAAAAAATGCCATCGGTCACCTAAAATAACGGGGCGGTCGACATGGCACGATTTCTGATTGATGCTTGCAAGAATGCGGGATCGCGCATCGCTTGGGGGAGACTCGTTCTTGAACAAATTCGACCTTATCCGCGCCGCACCAACAGCGGATAGCGGAGCTCTTGCGCCGATCCAAGACTATCTCAACGAGATCCATGCCCGCGTCTCGAGCATAGAAGGCGGAGCCCCTGCGGACTATATCCCTGAGCTTGGAAAGGTCGACCCAAACCTCTTTGGTATCGCCATCGCCACCGTAGATGGGCAGCTCTATACCGTCGGCGATGCTAGCGTGCCGTTCACGATACAATCAGTCTCCAAACCGTTCATGTACGGATATGCGCTTCAGCACCACGGGCGGCCACGCGTCCTCCGCCAAGTCGGTGTGGAACCGACCGGTGAGGCGTTCAACTCGATCGTACTGGATGAAGTTGCTAACCGCCCCTTCAACCCGATGGTGAATGCCGGTGCGATCGCAATCGCGGAGATGATGCAAGGTGGGTCGTTGGCTCAGCGCACAAACAATATGCTTGAGCTGTTCTCGGGTCTCGCTAGCCGCAAGATTGAAATCGACGAAGCGGTCTATCAATCGGAACTCGCGACAGGCCATAGAAACCGCGCGATCACTTATATGATGCTGAACACGGCGATGATTGAGCACGACCCGGAGGAAGTCCTCGAACTCTATTTCCGGCAGTGCTCTCTAAGTGTGACTGCCAGCGACCTAGCAATTATGGCCGCAACGCTCGCCAATGACGGCACGAACCCCATCACCGATCACCAAGTTTTCGACACGCAACATGTGCGCGACGTCCTGACGGTGATGAACTCTTGCGGCATGTACGACTATGCCGGCGAATGGGCCTATGAGGTGGGCATGCCGGCAAAGAGTGGCGTGTCTGGCTGCATTATTGCGGCGATACCCGGTCAGATTGGGATCTGCGTCTACGCACCGCCCATCGACAAACAAGGCAACAGCGTGCGCGGCATTGCTGTCTGTCAAGACATATCGCGCGAATTTCAACTTCACGCTTTCTACAATCATACCAATGTCCGCAACGTGCTCCGATGTGACTACCGTGCTGATCTGGTTCGTTCCAACCGGCTGCGAACGTTGGAGGAGCGCACACTTCTCGCGGAGAAAGGCTATGACATCGCCGTTCTCGAGGCACAGGGCGCTCTATTTTTCGGTTCGACTGAACAACTCCTACGCAAGCTCACGGAGCTCTCTAAGGACGCCAAGTACCTGGTGGTTGACTTCAAGCGCGTGCACCACGCCGACAATGCCGCTTGCAAGCTGATTAGCCGTGGGGTCCGCGCAATCGCTGGGAGCGATACAGAACTGGTATTTGCGTCCATCGATAATGAAGGGTCGCTAGACCGCCTGACACGCGCACTCGCCGAGACGGAAGAAGGGCACGCGCTTCGTCAGTTCCGCGATGCAGACGCGGCGCTAGAATGGTGCGAGGATCAGCTTCTCGCAGGCGTCGGGTCTAGCGTCGGGACTAAATTTTCTCTGAAGCAGATCAATTTGTTCAATGGTCTGTCGGCTGATGAATGCCGATTGGTCGAACGTATCGTGCGGCCGTTGGTATTCGACAAAGGCGACGTCATTATGCGCGAAGGAGATCCGGCTAAACTCTTCTTCGTCTTGGCACGTGGAACGGTAAGTGTCGAGATCCAACTCCACAACAAACCGGGACGACATAAACGCGTGGCCTCAATCGGGCCCGGTCTCACATTCGGCGAAATGGCTCTTCTCGACGGCGGTACGCGCTCCGCAGACGTGATCGCAAACGAAAAAGTCATCTGCTACGGGCTTGGTGTCGAGGAGCTGCATGAACTCGCCGACGAGCACCCTAACGTCATGATCACAATTCTTGGGAACCTGACGCGCGAGTTTTCCGAACGTCTCCGCCACGCCAACGAAGAAATCAGCGTCTTGGAGTAGGCCGACATCTCGAAGATTCGTGTGACTATGCTGCCGGCGCGTGAACGGCGTCGGGCTTGGCTCTTGGTTCGTTACTCGGTTTCAGGGGCACACTGAGTTCCACGTACAATCCCGCCTTGCGGAACTCGGTCTTAGTCTCGCCACCGAGATTGTGACGAATTCCCTGATCGATCAGTTGCGACCCAAAACCCTTTCGGCCAGACGGCTTCGGCACCGTGGGGGCACCTTTCTCCTCCCAAGTAAGAAGGAGCCGATTGCGCCTCTGAACCTTCCAGGCGACGTTCAGCTGACCGTCATTCTGCGACAGCGCGCCGTACTTCACCGCGTTGGTCGCCAGCTCATGCAGAGTCATAGCTAGGATAGAGGTGCATTGTGGTGGCAGCAGTACATCGGACCCCTTGATTCCGACCTTGGGACCGCCCTCGCGCCGGTAGGGTTCTAGCTCCCGTTCAACCATGGCCTTGAGACTTGCCCCGGACCATTGCGACTCAAGCAGCAAATCGTGCGCACGATGGAGTGCCCGAAGACGCTCCGCCAATGTACGGGCCATGGTTTGCGTCGTCGGATCCCTAGCCTGCCGCAAGCTTGCTTGCATGAGCGACTGAACGATCGCCAGTACGTTCTTTACACGATGGTTCAATTCGCCAACCAGCATGGTCTGACGCTGCGCCGTTCTCCGTCGCTCAGTGACGTCGCGGAACACGAGTACGGCGCCAGCAAGCGAACCGTCTTGCCCGATGATCGGCGCGCCCGAATGCTCCACCGGCAACTCTTTGTCGTCTCGGGTGATGAGCATCGCACCCGACTCCATGCGGGAAACCTCTCGTTCCCGAAGAGCTCTTAGCGCTGGATCGTCGACAGGTTTGCGCGTCTCCTCATCTACAACGCGGAAGACCACCCAGATAGGCCGCCCCCGCGCCTCGTTGGCCGGCCAACCCGTCAAATCTTCGGCCACCCTGTTCAGCAGGAGTACGCTCCCATTGGGGTCGGTTGCGATCACACCGTCGCCAATTGATCCCAGCGTGGTCGAAAGCCACTCGCGCTGCCCGCGCAAATCCAGTAGCGCCACCTGCCGACCGCTGTCCGCACGGCGCACAGCGCCTAACGCAGTCCAAGCGAAGACCGCAAGCACAACAATGCTGGCTACCGCAAAAATCACGAGCGCTGCAGCACTATCGTACAGGGCATTCACCTCGGCCTGACGTGCGAACCAGCCAAGGATCGGTGGGACCATCAGGATACCCGGCAAGAGCCGGCGCAACATTTCGCCAGCGGGGGATTGCTCCAAGATCGCAGCAGCAACGCCGCGCTCGGGCGAGGCGGCGATCAAACCCGTCGCGAGAAGAAGGACAGCGATGACGCCATACGTGGTCAAGCGCATGAAAGGGAACGGATCACCCGTCATGTCGACGCCATACGCCGCTCCCGTCACCACAAGGAGCACTTGAGCAAGCAACACCAGCGTGAGGACCTGGCTTAGGACGGACGGCGCCGTTCGGACGTGGTCGGCATAAAACAGCGCAACGCCAAACAAGATCAGCGCCAACAATATCCCAGGCGATGTTCCCTCAGGGGTGGGGACCGTCGGCACCGACGCCGCTTGAGCCAGGGAGAACTGGTCTTCAATCAATGCCTGCGGCGTCGCCGGATCGGGAACGAGGAACTGATCGAACCCGGGATTGCCAAGAGCGCCCTGGCCAAACATCAGGAGCCCAAACAAGGCCAGTAGCAAGCCGGTCGTTCTTGCGACGAAGCGAATGCGCCGGAACGTGAAGCACAAAAGCCCCAATCCCGCGAGGATGACGCCGACCGCAGCGATGGGCGGCATGCCGGAAAGACTCGGCATGAGGCGCTCGGGGAATATGCCAATCCAGGTCGCGAGCACAACTTCGCCGACGATGCAGACCAACACAGCCGCCAACCGGGCATAAGTCTCGCAGGCTTGCACCGTCTTCGACTGTGGCAGCACTATGTGTGTGGACGCCGCCGTCACACGCCCTCCTATTTGGGCAACCCAAATCGCACCCCAAGACATTCGTCTCGGCGGGCTTGGTTACATCCCAGGTTCTCTCATCCCTCGCCGCAATGGTATAGCCTTACACGCCAATTGTCCGGTCGCGGCTGGTATGAGGATTCCAGAAACTCTCCCGTAGACCAACCTCTCATTTCAAATAGGGGAATCTCGCTCATGACTTCAGCCGACGCCCATAAATCATCGTCCGCTCCGCGCACCGAAACGGACGCGTTTGGGCCGATCAAAGTCCCCGGCGACCGTTACTGGGGCGCCCAGACCCAGCGATCGCGCCAAAATTTCCAGATCGGGGACGAAATGATGCCGCAACCCATGATCCGCGCCATGGCGCTGGTCAAGAAGGCTGCTGCTCTGACAAATCAAGAGCTGGGGCGACTAGATTCGGAGCTCGCCCAAGCGATAGCGACGGCCGCGACTGAGATTATCGACGGACAAATGGATGGGCATTTCCCCCTTGTGGTCTGGCAGACAGGGTCCGGCACTCAAACCAACATGAACCTCAACGAGGTGATCGCGAACAGAGCCAGCGAGATCCTCGGCGGAGAGCTAGGCACAAAGAAGCCCGTTCACCCAAACGATCATGTCAATATGGGACAGTCCTCGAACGACACCTTTCCGACAGCCATGCATGTGGCCGCCGCCGAGGAGATTGCCTATCGGCTCGATCCCTCCCTGTCCCGGCTGTTCGCAGCGCTCAAGGACAAGGCCGAAGGCTTTCAGGACATCCTGAAGATTGGCCGTACGCATATGCAAGACGCGACGCCGCTGACACTTGGCCAGGAATTCGGCGGTTACGCGGCCCAGATCGAATCCGGCATTAAACGTCTGAAGCTGACTTTGCCGGGGCTCTACGCGCTGGCGCAAGGCGGCACGGCAGTCGGCACCGGCCTAAACAGCCACCCGGACTTCGCGGACATCTTCGCCCAAAAAATGGCCGCGCTGACGAAGCTCCCCTTCGTATCGGCCGAGAACAAGTTTGAGGCCCTGGCTGGCAACGACGCGTATGTCTTCACCCATGGCGCCTTAACTTCAGTGGCGACTGCTATGTTCAAGATCGCCAACGACATCCGCTTGCTGGGATCGGGACCGCGCTCGGGCCTCGGTGAAATCCTGCTGCCCGAGAACGAGCCCGGCTCGTCCATCATGCCAGGCAAGGTGAACCCCACGCAGTGCGAGGCCGTCACAATGGTCTGTGCGCGGGTCATAGGAAATGAAACCACTGTTAGCTTTGCAGGCAGCCAAGGACATTTCGAACTCAACGTATTCAAGCCCGTGCTGGCCTACGCGCTTCTGCAGTCCGTCCGACTTCTGGCTGACGTTGCCGACAGCTTCACCAAGAATTGCGTGCTAGGCATCAAAGCCAATCGCGATCGCATCAGGGAGCACATGGAACGGTCTCTGATGCTGGTCACAGCGTTGGCGCCACATATCGGGTATGATAACGCGAGCGAAATCGCCAAGACCGCCCATAAGAACGGGACGACACTGAAGGAAGAAGCCGTGCGGCTTGGCCATGTCTCTGCTGACGACTTCGACAAGCTCGTCCGCCCGGAGAATATGGTCGCCCCCAAGAAGTAGCGGCTTCAGACTGATGACCAAGGCTCGCAATAAGCGCTCGCTGACAATCGCCCGTCACCGAACAAGCGTTTCACTGGAGGCGCCATTCTGGGAAGCGCTGGCAGAGTTGGCACAGGATCAAGGCAAGTCGATCGCGCGCCTGGTCAGCGAGATCGATTGCGAAAGAACGGCTCGCGGTGATGGGACCAGCCTTTCTGCTTCACTACGACTTTATGTGCTTCAGCGCATGAAGAACGCGCGGACGAAAAGGTAGTCGGGCTCGGCCGCCGTTAGCGGCCGCCAAAGAGCCCCCCGAACGGACCGTAGTTCCGGCGCCAGTCGTTGCGCCGTCGGCGTATAACCCGGCGACGCTTGCGCTGGGGCTGCGTCGCGATGGGTTGTTCCTCTGCCCCTTCTTCCGTCGCCGCGCCATCGAGAAGATCCGCAATCGGATCGCCCAGCTCGCCATTTTCGTTACTCGGCGCGAGGGTCGGCAAAGGCGGCAAGAGTTCTCCGGGGACAGCCGCGGTGGCACTGGCTTCGGCCGCCGCCCTTGCCTCAGCCTCGATGCGTTGCCGCTTGGCACGCTCAGCCGCAGCACGTGCTTCCGCGGCTGCACGCTCGCTAGCGGCCCGCTTGGCGGCTGCTCTGGCTTCCGCCGCCGCCTTTGCCTCCGCCGCGGCCCTGGCCTCAGCTGCCGCTCTTTCCCGAGCCGCTTTCTCGGCCGCAGCTTGAGCTTCTGCTGCAGCGCGCCGTGCCGCCTCCAACTCCGCAGCTGCTTTTGCCTCCGCTGCCGCACGTGCTTCCTCTGCCGCACGCCTTTCGGCTTGGGCACGCTCTTCTGCTAGTGCGCGTTGTTTAGCTGCTTCCGCTTCTGCCTCCGCGGCCTGTCGTGCGGCTGCTTGCTCTGCAGCTGCTTTTGCCTCGGCTGCCGCACGGGCTTCCTCAGCTGCGCGCTTCTCCGCCTCACCACGCTCTGCCGCGAGCGCTCTTTGTCGGGCTGCCTCGGCTTCTCTTGCGGCTTGTTCTTGGGCCGCCTTCTCCGTTGCGGCCCTCTGCCGCGCGGCGCGCGCCTCGGCCTCGGTCCTTTCCCGCGCAGCTTGTTCCGCCTCCGCCTTTGTCTTGGCTTCGGCTGCCGCTTCGCTAGCCGCCGCGTCGGCGGGCGCGCGCCCTCCAGAGACGTCGAGGGTCTCCAGCCGCTCGACATTCTCACGCAAGCGGTCGATGGTCATCTTGTTCTTTATGGCCGCCGTACCGACAGCAGGAGCGATTGTACGCGCATCGTCGAGCGGCCCCGCAAAGACAACTGTTAGCGGCGGGACGGCTGCGCCTCGTGCCGATGTGAGCTGCATCCGCCATTCGCTATCGAGCCGCAGTCCCACAAGGTCCACATAGGTCTCAAGCGCGGTCTCAACGCCTTTGCTTGCGAGACTCGCCGGCGCGAAACGCATGGTGCCGTTCGTCACTTCAAAGTCCAAAGTCACTGGATCGAAGGCGTAGCGCCCCTTGCTCAGTTCGCCGCGAATTCGCTCAGCGTCCGCATCGAGTTGCTCCTTGGTCGCCACTTTGTTGCTCGCCGCAGCCTTGGCCGCAATCTGACGCAACGGTGCCGCAGTGAACGATGTGAGCGTTCCGGCTCCGAGTGTCATACCGCCCTGACCGCTGAGGTCTGCAACGATACCCGGCGGGCTCAGACCGTCGCCAGCGACATCGAAAGACAAATCGAAAACGCCTCTGGCGCGCGGAACGCCGGCAATTGCCTCCGTAAGGGCTGCGAGGTCTCCTTGCTTTAGGTTCGCCTTGGCGGTCAGTGCAGCGCCGCTGCCACGCGGCGAAAGGGAACCTGAACCGGAGAACGTGCCACCAAACAGCGTGCCATCAACGGACTCGATAGCCAGATTCCCTTGATCGACCTTGACCTGGAGTTTCCCGCTCGAGACCTGAAACGGCTTGCCCAGCGACAATGTCTTGGCACTGAGCGATATCGTGCCCTCCGCCTTGTCGAGAAGCCCGAGCGATAGGCCCCGTGCCGGCCAAACGGGCGCGGCGTCGTCATCAATAGCGCCCAACATCTCCTCGGTTGACTCGGCTCGCTCCCAGGCGACAAGGAGACCCATCAGGGCCGGAAGCGAAACGCGCTCCGCCGTGGCCGCGATGTCGAACGTCGTGACGTCTCCATTGCGGCCGAAATGCGCGGCTCCTTCGATGGGCTGCTCCATGACGGTCGCCTTGATCTGCTCGAGATCGACCTCGCTGGACTCACTTGCGACATTCGCACTAACCGACAATGGGACGCCGAGCGAGCTGGGTGGCGGATCAAGCCCCAACAATGGCAACGCCAGACTCGCGTCCTCAGTCCAGATCGAGGCGAAACCGTTAAGTGTCGTTCCACCCTCCGGTAGCGCGCCTATCCCCTCGAAGGCGAGTTGAAGCACCGCCGTCTCCAACGCGGCCCGCCCTGATAGTTCCTTGCTAGGAACGCCCTTCAACTTAAGAGACAACGTGCCCTGCGCACCCGCGGCTTCCGCCAGACGGTCCTGCGGTAGATCTGGGAACAGCAACACGAGAAGTGCTTGTGGACGGTCGCCGGTAACGCTGCCAACGATATCGATCTCGGCGTCTCGGGCTTGGTCAAGTGTGCCGTTCGCTTTGGCGAGCAGCGCGAGATTCGATCCGCCGACCTTGCCGTCCAACTGAAGCGACGCGTCTGTCGCGTTGCCTTCCGGGCTAGCCACGAGGGCGGCCTTGATATCGAATGGTGTCAACGCCGATAGATGCTCGGACTTGACGACACGGTCGCTGAAACCGACTAGGCCTGCCAGCGCCCGCACGCTGTCAGTGCTTTGAGCTTGCAAAGACAGATCTATCTGGCCAGACGGCGTCTCCGTCACACTGGCGATCTTACCCTGTCCACCGAGCGTCATAGCGCCTGGTGCAACGAAAGCGAGAGACTGAACGTCGAGATTGCCGCCGCTGAGCGAGAGCTGTGCGCTGAGTCTGCCGGGGGCTATGTCGGGCAGCAAGAGTTCGCCGACCTCCAAGTGCGCACGCACCTCGTCGTCCTGAATCTTTTTGAGTAGCTTCGTCCCGTCCGAAGTATTCTTGGCGACGGCTTCTCCATTCTTCGTCGGCAACCACGCCGACCAGATTGGCTCTCCACCGAGCGTTTCCCGAAGGTCCAGACGGTCGCTCTGGAAATCGACCTTGATGAGGTTGGTCTCGCCAGCCCGGTAGTGGAAGCTGCCCCCGAAGGGTGTGCCACTTACAGCGCCTTTCGCGTTCGAAAGGGCAATCTCGCCTTCGCCAATCTTCGCATCCGCGGATAGCGAGAAGTCTCCAACGAACGTTTGCCCAGTGATCGCGCGATCGCCCGCGGCCCAACGTGTCAGCGCCCGAAGCCCGGCGCCGTCGATTTCAACTGGCCCTTCGAAAATCGGGCCGGACGCACCCTTACGCAGCGTGCCCGATGTCGAGACGCGGTTCTCCCCCGGTAACGTCGCAGTCAGCTTTTCTATCGCGACACCGCCGTTGACACTTCCGAGCTTCAGGGTCAGCCCGCCCGCGAGATCGCCGCCAAGGCCAGCCTGTTCGACATCGAGAGAAAGCGCTCCCTCTCCCACTTTCGCCGCCTCGTCCAAGGCCCAGTCAGCAAACATCCGGAGGACTGCTGCAGGTGTCGGTGCATCTTCGGATGCGGCTGTTCCGAACAGCGCATCGAAATCAATCCAACGCGCCGCGAACGTGGCCTCAGCCTTGTATGGTGGACGGAAGTCGAGCGCGACATCGCCTTTGAGGATCTGCGGCCGCCCGGAAGCATGAAGGGTCAGTTCGAAGCCGGTCAGCGCGGCGCGATCTGGTGTCGCCGTCAAAGGTCCTTTCACCTCGAAGAATGATGCCGTCTTCGGCAAGCTTCGTGGTGTGGACTCTTCGCTCGAGGCCTTCGACGGCTCCGAATCGGATTCGTTGTCTCCCGCGGCGGTCATCGGGGCCCCGTCGCCTTGGGCCGGTTCCTCCGTGCTCAGCGCTTCGAATTCCGAAACGCGCATAATGAACGCGCCTTCATAAGTGGGGACATCGCGCAAGCCCGAAACTTTTCCGTCCAATTGATACGACGTAGAGCGCTGAGGATCCCGTAGGGCTGTCTTCACTCGAAACCGACCACTGTCATCGATGAAGCCGGTCGAGAAACGGATAGACTGCTGTCGCCCTTCGTAGTTGTAGGTCGCCTCGACCTTGTAGGGGCCCGCAAGGGACGAAGCACTAGCCTCACCATCGATGTTCCGGAACACGTGGGCCGTGCCATCGTCTTTCGCAACTTCGACCGTACCCCCTGTCACGTACACGGAGTCCAGGAGCACGTCTGTAGGTACAAAAGCTGCGCCTGATTTAAGTGGTCCGAGGTCAGACCAGTTGCCACCACCCTGACCGTTGAGCCGAAGCCGCAGCGTCGGATCGACAATCGTGAGCTGGTGCGCCTCGACCTTGCCGGTTAATAGCGTCCCCACGTCCAGTTTGGCTTCCAGAACTTTGGCTTCAAGAAAGGGTGTCTCTAAACCGCCGTCGGCGTCAGCGACCTTGATGTTGTCGAATTTGAGTTGTGGCGCAGGAAGGACGATCAGGTGGACTTTGCCGTCAATTTTGACGTCCCGGCCCGTGAGTTTCGTCATCTGCGCTTCGATGGCGGGCCGATAGTCATTCCAATCGATGAAGAGCGGCGCCGCGAAGAGCGCGCTCAGCACCAAGATGACCAGTGCTGTTAGTGTCAGCAGAAGCGAATTCACCGATCAATCTGCCTAATGCTGGGGCTGCCGGCGCAGGATCCCCGTGCGGAACAAATGACTAAATGCTGGGAAATGGCAATGAGCCAATTGCCGCGTACGCCGTTCCTCTCCCTATGACCGCAGAACATTCTCGGCCTTTGCGGATAATACTTACCTAACTTCAGCAAAAATCTTGCCAGGATTCAGGATATTCAACGGATCGAGTGCCTTTTTTGTGGCAATCATCACATCTACGGCCTCGCCATGCTCCGCGACCAGATAGGATATTTTTCCCTGTCCGACCCCGTGCTCGCCGGTACAGGTGCCCTCATAGCGGAGCGCCCTCTCAACAAGGCGATCCAGGAATTCCCTAGCCCGCGCCTGCTCATCTGTCGATTGAGAGTCTATCAACGGCATGACGTGAAAATTGCCATCGCCCACATGGCCGACAATTGGTGCGAGTAGGTTCAATTCTTGTATGTCCTGTTTCGTTTCACTGACACACGCCGCTAGGGCCGAAATCGGGACGCACACGTCGGTCACAATAATATCGGTCTGCTCGCGCAAGCCTTTTGCGGCCCAATAGGCATCGTGGCGTGCCTGCCAGAGCCAATTGCGACCCTCGGCCCGCGCGGCCCAATCTACTGCACTACCGCCCTCGCCTTGCGCGATCTCCGAAAAGATCGCCACCTGCTCGCGGGTGCTGGCTTCGCTCCCATGAAACTCAAGGAACAAAGTTGGTTTCTCCGGTAGTGTGAGCTTCGAATACGCGTTGCAGGCACGGACTTGAACCTCGTCCAAGAGCTCAATACGCGCCAACGGCAATCCCTGTTGAAGAGCTGCAATCGTTGCGTTGCACGCGCCCTCAAGGGTCTCGAAAGTCGAGACACCAGCTAGGATCGTTTCGGGAATGCCAAACAATTTCAGCGTTAGTTCCGTGATGACACCCAGCGTCCCCTCCGAGCCCACGAGGAGACGCGTAAGATCGTAGCCGGCAGCAGATTTGCGGGCACGCCCCCCGGTCTTGATAACGCGCCCATCGGCGAGGACGGCCGTCAGTCCGAGCACCGCTTCCCGCATCGTGCCGTATCGAACCGCATTGGTTCCGGACGCCCGCGTCGCCGCCATGCCGCCAAGGCTTGCATCAGCGCCAGGATCCACGGGAAAAAACAGCCCCGTGTCCCGTATGTACTCGTTGAGTTGCTTTCGGGTAACGCCCGCCTGAACCACACAGTCGAGATCGCCGTCATGGACGGCTATGATCTCTTTCATGCGAGAGAGATCCAGCGATAAACCGCCCAATGGCGCATTCAGCTGGCCCTCGAGCGAGCTGCCCACACCGAATGGGATCACGGGTACCCGCGCTCCGGCGCATGCCGAAACGGCTTCGGATACCTCTTCGGTGGTCTCGGCGAAAAGAACGGCGTCCGGCGCCTGAACTTTCAGCCAGGTCAGCGTATTGGCGTGCTGCGCGCGCAGAGCCTCGGACCGAGAGAACCGCTCGCCGAAACGGGCAGAAAAGGATGCAAAAAGAGCCTCTTTGCGCTCTGGAGCGGCGCGGCCGCTAAGCTGGTCGACTGCTGAGAGGGTCGTCATTCGCCTAGTCTAGACCGAGAAACTGAATAGATTCAGCCTAGTTTTCACCTGCGGGGAACCCCGAAAAGGCGGCTACCCGCGCGAAAAGCGAAGCCCTTGCTAGTTGCCGCAGGCGGTGGCTCCGGCCGTACAAACGAAGGGGACAACAACGCCCTTCCAACACTGCGAATAGGTCTTCGATGTCACCACGTCGGGCTTAAGGAGCATATCAGGCGTCACCACCGGTCTCACGGACTTCCAGAAGGGGTCGGGCTTGACCTTGCGAGGGCGCAGTTTGACGTAGCTCCAGCCCCGTTTGCGACGGATTTGCTCTGCTGTCCGAATAGCGTTCGCATGGGCGGCTCGCGCGGCGGCTGCTTTTGACTCAGCGCTGTTGGTGGCGCGAACTATGTCGCAACCAGCGTTGGCAGACTGGAGTGGACCAAAGAAAAGCAACGAAAAGCCAAGCAGCGCGAAACCCGCCTTCCAAACACGACGCATTCCCACCTCCGGATTTTGGTTAACAAGCGGCGTACTCCATTTGCCACCGCTTGTTCTTGCTCGCAAGTGTCGCGCGGCAACAATCTGGTGGTGTGGCATTTCTTACCCACACGAGGGCGCCTTGCATCCGCAGACCAGACCACGGTGGACATACACGCGCATGGGCTGTCGCCAGCGCGGGCGATGCTATAATTCCTTGCCATGGGCAAGATTCGCAGAAGTGCCGCTGAACCCATCGTCTCACCGGACGACGGGTTCGAAGAAGCGTCTCATACACCACTTCCGGATGCGCTACCGATCTCGCAACGCGCCATGCGCCGCGCTGCGGATCGCTATCTGGAGGCTCTAAACCTCGAGCAGCGCGAGGCTGTCGAGACGCTCGATGGCCCGCTTCTTGTCCTGGCAGGCGCGGGCACCGGAAAAACACGCGTTCTGACGACGCGCATCGCGCACCTATTGCGACTAGGGCGCGCCCATCCCGGTCAAATCCTGGCCGTCACCTTTACCAACAAAGCCGCGCGCGAGATGAAGCAGCGGATCAGCGAGCTCATTGGCGGAGCCGTCGAGGGCATGCCTTGGCTCGGCACATTCCACGCGATTGGCGTGAAAATTCTTCGCCGCCACGCTGAACTCGTCGACCTCAAATCGTCCTTCACCGTTCTCGACACGGACGATCAGATCCGCCTGATCAAGCAGCTTCTGGCGGCGGAGAACATCGACGAAAAGCGCTGGCCTGCGCGCGTTCTGGCCAGCATGATCGACGGCTGGAAGAACCGTGGCCTCAGGCCTTCACGCGTGCCCGATGGCGAGAGTTATGGTTTCGCGAACGGCAAGGGCCGGGACTTGTACGAAGCCTATCAGAGGCGTCTCAAGGATCTGAATGCCGTCGACTTCGGCGATCTACTGTTGGAGAACCTCCGGCTCTTCCAGGACCACCCGGACGTCCTAACTCGCTATCAGCAACATTTTCGCTACATGCTGGTCGACGAGTACCAAGATACGAACGTTGCTCAATATCTTTGGCTTCGCTTATTGGCACAGCGCGAGGGCGGGGAGGCGCAGAATGTATGCTGCGTCGGCGACGACGATCAGTCCATCTATGGGTGGCGCGGGGCGGAGGTCGACAACATTCTTCGATTCGAGACCGACTTTCCTGGCGCCAAGGTGATCCGGCTCGAACGCAACTACCGCTCGACAGCACATATTCTCGGCGCAGCATCCAGGCTGATCGCGCACAACCAAGGACGTCTCGGTAAGACCCTGCACACCGAAGACGACGACGGCGAGAAAGTCGTTGTGCAAGGGTGCTGGGACGACGAAGAAGAAGCGCGCGTGATCGGCGAGGATATCGAACAACTTCAACGTCGCGACCACACATTGAATGAGATTGCGATCCTCGTGCGTGCATCATTTCAGATGCGGGCTTTTGAGGACCGGTTCATCACGCTAGGTCTCGACTATCGCGTCATCGGCGGTCCCCGCTTCTATGAGCGGCAAGAAATTCGCGACGCGATTGCTTATCTCGATGTAACGCTCAACCCTTCTAACGACCTCAAGTTCGAACGCATCGTCAACGTACCGCGCCGGGGGCTTGGCGACGCGACACTGAAATCGCTACATCAGCTGGCGCGCGCAAATGACATCCCGCTGACCCAGGCCGCACGGCTCATTGTTGAGACCGAGGAGCTAAAGCCAAAGCCCCGTCGGGCGATTGCGGCGCTCCTTGCCGACTTCGACCGCTGGCGTTCACTCGTGGATACAATGCGGCACACGGAGCTTGCGGAGCTGATCTTGGACGAATCCGGCTACACAGGTATGTGGCAGGCAGACCGGTCGCAGCAAGCGGAAGGCCGTTTGGAGAACCTGAAGGAGCTCATCCGCTTTATGGAAGAGTTTGATACGCTTGCAGGCTTCATGGAGCACGTTTCGCTGGTCATGGATGCAAGTACCGAGGAAGGGACGGACCGGGTAAATCTGATGACGTTGCACTCGGCCAAGGGGCTTGAGTTCGACACGGTTTTTCTGCCGGGCTGGGACGAAGGCCTACTGCCCCATCAGCGCAGTCTGGACGAGGCGGGGCGGTCTGGCTTGGAAGAAGAGCGGCGCCTCGCCCATGTGGGGCTCACGCGCGCGCGCAAGAACGCGAAGATCACGTTCGCCCAAAATCGACGCAACTACGGTATGTGGCAGACCGCAGTTCCATCGCGCTTCATCGACGAGCTTCCGCATGAGCACGTCCAGGTCGCCGAAGACGATGGCCTACGTGGCTATGGGCCTAGCCGCTTTGATAGCGAGGACATGTTCGCATCGGGCAACTACGAAACGCCAGGCTGGCAACGGGCGCGCGCGAACCGCCAGCGCACTGGTGGCGGAGCCCGGCGCGAACCGATCACGATCGAAGGGACCCTCGTCGCTGCCAGTACGGCCGAAGGCGCCGGACTTGAGCTTGGCCAGCGCGTCTTTCATCAGAAGTTCGGCTATGGCCATGTCTCGGCCATTGACGGGAACAAGCTGACGGTTGATTTCGAGAAGGCTGGCCGCAAGAAGGTGGTCGATACCTTCGTCGAGCGAGTGTGAGCCAAGCACAATGTGGCTTTTCGGCTATGGCTCTCTCATGTGGGACGGATGGGAAACGCGCTATGGCTGTCGTCAGCGCGTGCACGCTGTGGCGCCCCAACATCGGCGTGTATTCAACAAAAGGTCATTCGAACGCTGGGGCACGAGCGCCTTGCCCGGGCTAACCCTCAATCTCGCACCCGTCCAAGGCGGCGATGCTCCGTGTCAAGGCATTGCCTTCGACTTTCCCGATGCGCATCAGAGAGAAGTCGAGGCCTATCTGTCGGATCGTGAGACCTGCCATGCGTCCAACATCGACATCCATCTTTCCGATACAGAGATTACGGCGCGTACCTACATCTACGATGGACCACGTCTTATCGAAGATGCTCTGTCGCTTCGCACCCGTGCACGCATGATCCTGATGGCCGAGGGTATTGCAGGCTCGAGCTTTGACTATGTCAGCAATGTCCGCGATCACTTGGAGCAACTCGGAGTAAGTGACCCTGCGGTAGACGAACTCTGGAACGCGGTGGTAGCCGTTCGGGATGGAGACCGCGATGAGTGAGGCTTCGTTGCCAGGCCTCTATCGCGCGATCGTAGAGGTTGGACAATCAGACGCCATGCGGATTGCTCAGATCCTGGACGAAGCTGAGCATCCGCAATCGGTCTCGGTCAGCACTTTCGATGTCGGCCCCGGCCGGTTCGAGATTTCTGCTCTGTACAATACTGCACCTGACCGCAACGATCTGCAGGCGTTGATCAATGCGGCCGCAACCGATCGCTCGGCATCGCCTTTACGGATCGAAGTCGTACCGGACGCCGACTGGGTTACCATCAGTCAAGGACAGCGCGGACCCGTCCGTGCTGGTCGTTTTCTCATCCATGGCAGTCACGACCGGGGAAGGATCGCCCGCAACCGCTACACAATCGAGATTGACGCGGACCAGGCGTTTGGAACAGCACACCATGCAACCACGCTTGGGTGCCTATTCGTGCTCGACGAGCTCGCGAAATGGGGACGTCCCAATTTGGTCTTGGATGTGGGGACGGGGACGGGGGTCCTCGCCATCGCAGCCGCCTTGGCGTTCGATCGGGCGGTTATCGCTACGGACAATGATCCTGTTGCGGTCAGGATCGCCCAACAGAACGCGGCGAAGGCCCATATCAGCCAGTCTGTTCATGCGTTTGTCGCGGACGGACTAGCCCATCCTAAACTACGCCGCCTTGCGCCCGACCTGATCGTAGCGAACATCTTGGCACGGCCGCTCTATGCGCTTGCTCCAGCCATGGCGCGCATCATTGTGCCTGGTGGCTATGTGCTTCTGTCGGGAATCACCGAGTCCCAAGCTAGAGGTACAACAGCTCGCTATAGCTCACTCGGGTTTGTTCTGGAGAAGCAGATCATCCTCGACGGCTGGGCAGCCTTGCTTCTCGGCCACCGCAGCGCAAGCACTTTGTTCGATTGATTGGCGGTAAGGCTTCGGCTTACAAAGCTGGCCATGTATCAAGTGTTCGATGAGGCCAGCACTCCGGCGGCGAGCAGCGACCGGGTCGAGGCATTATTGCGGGAACTGAAGAAACGGAGGCTAAAGGGCTTCCTTGTTCCTCACAGTGATCAGCATCAAAACGAGTTTTTGCCGCCGAGCGAAGAACGGCTCGCCTGGCTCACAGGTTTCACCGGCTCGGCGGGGGTAGCAATCGTCACGGATAGCGGTTCAGCACTGTTCGTCGATGGGCGCTACATCCTCCAAGCACCGGAGCAGGTCGATACCGAAATCTTCGAGGTCCTGCAGATTCCGAAAGCGAAGCCCTCGGAATGGCTGAAAAGCAAACTTGTCCGGAACAATGCAGTGGGCTACGACGCGCGGCTCCACACGATTAGCGAGATTGAGCGACTTACGAAGTCGCTGGGCGCCGCCGGCATTCGCCTAAGAGCCCTCAAGGACAACCCCATTGATCGGATCTGGGGCACGGATCGCCCTGCTCCGCCGCAGGCCGAAATTTTCGCTCAACCCCTGGAGTTCGCAGGCAAGGGTTCGGGCGAAAAACTCATCCATGTGCAGATGGAACTTGTTGAGGCAGAACACGATGCGGTCCTGCTAACCTCGCCAGAATCAATTTGCTGGCTATTCAACTATCGCGGCGGCGATATCCGGCACACGCCAGTCGCCCTTGCGCATGCCATCGTCCCAGCCAAGGGGCGCCCCACCCTTTTTATCGATGCGGAAAAAGTCGGCGAACCCATGCGCGATGCGCTGAAGCCATTCACCGATATCGCCGCGCCCGACGAACTAGACGCTGCACTGACGAAACTTGCCAAATCTGGCGCCAAGGTTCGGCTCGACGAGGGCTCCGCATCGATGCACTTCGCGAATGTTTTGTCGGCGGGTGGTACCAAACACGTTGCGGGTGGCGACCCGTGCACGCTGCCAAAGGCAATCAAGACGAACGCCGAGCAGCAAGGCGCCCGTAGAGCGCAGCTGCGCGACGGCGTGGCCATGGCGCGCTTCCTCGCCTGGCTTGACGAGGTCGGGGAAACAGGTCGGGTGGACGAAGTTTCTGCAGCGATCAAGCTCGAAGAGTTCCGCCGCGAGACGGGTCAGCTAAAGGACATTAGCTTCGATACGATCGCGGCTTCCGGACCCCATGGAGCTATCGTGCATTATCGTCCAACAAACGACTCGAAACGCGTGCTCGACAGGAACTCCCTATTCTTGATCGATTCCGGCGGCCAATACACCGACGGGACGACAGATGTGACCCGAACGGTCGCCGTTGGCAGACCGACGGCGGAGATGAAGCGCCACTACGGGCTGGTTTTGAGGTGCCATATCGCTATCGCCTCGGCGCGTTTTCCGGAAGGTTCGCGGGGCCAGGACCTCGACCCGTTCGCACGCGGGCCGCTCTGGGCGGCGGGCCTCGACTTCGATCACGGCACAGGCCACGGCGTCGGCAGCTATCTCTCGGTTCACGAAGGGCCCCAGCGCATCTCGCGCCTCGCGACCGAGGAGTTGGAGTCGGGCATGATCCTCTCCAACGAGCCAGGTTTCTACCGCGAGGGGCAGTATGGCATTCGACTTGAAAACCTCGTGCTAGTGAGACCCGCCGAGACGATCGACGGCGGCGAGCGGAAGATGCTCAGCTTCGAGACGTTGACGCTCGTTCCGTTCGACAGACGGCTGATTGATCCCAAGCAGCTCATGCCATGGGAACTTGACTGGCTGAACGACTACCATGCGCGGGTTCGCGAAAAGCTCGAGCCGCTCATCGCCAGCGAGGATCGACCCTGGCTCCGTCATGCCACCGCACCAATTCGCTAGCGCGTACCTAGACCTAATATCCAGCGCAGAAAGGAAAAGCCGCGATGGAACTCTTCGTGTCGGCCATGGCGGCCACCCTCACCACGGTCGCGTTCGTGCCCCAAGCCATTCACATCATTCGTCACAAAGAGACCCGGGCGATATCCCTGCAAATGTACTTGGTCTTCGCAACAGGCGTTGCATTCTGGCTGATCTTCGGGTTCATGCTGTGGAATTGGCCGATGATCTTGTCGAATATCGTGACGCTGACCTTGGCTCTCACAATCATCTCGATGAAGCTGCGCTACGGGTGACCTAGCTGATGAGCTTCAACCATTCGTCTTCCGTCAGAACGGCAACGCCCAGATCCTTGGCGTTTTTGAGCTTAGAACCCGCGCCGGGACCGGCCACCACGTAGTCGGTCTTTTTGGAGACGGAACCGGCGACTTTGGCGCCGAGACGCTCGGCTTGCGCTTTGGCTTCGGCGCGCGTCATCTGTTCCAACGTGCCAGTGAAAACAACGGTCTTGCCGGACACGGCGGAGGCCGTGTCGACCGATTCCAGAGCTTGCGGGCTTACGTACTTCAGCAGTTCTCGCACAACGGCGACGTTGTGCGGCTCAGCGAAAAAGTCGGCTATGGCCGCCGCAACGGTCGGGCCGATCCCGTCTATGTTCTCAAGCTCCGCATAGCTAGCGCTTGCGCGATCCTTCGCTGCCACCCCCATCGCTTCGACAAAACTATCTGCGGTCCCATAGTTCCGCGCCAGCAGCCGCCCCGTGATCTCGCCGACATGGCGAATGCCCAGTGCATAAATGAAACGGTCGAGCGTCACGTTACGGCGTGCCGCGATTGCCTCGAATAGTTTCTGTGCCGACGTTTCGCCCCAGCCTTCGCGACTCTCGAGCTTTATCTCCGCGCGCGAATCTCTTGTGGCCAGCTTGAAGATATCGGGCGGCGATTGTATGAGGCCCTCGTCGTAGAATGCCTCGATGTTCTTTGCGCCCAGCCCCTCGATGTCGAAGGCATTGCGCGAGACGAAATGCTTCAGCCGCTCCACGCGCTGCGCCGGACAGATGAGCCCACCGGTGCAACGCCGCACAGCATCTTCCTTCCCCGTGTTGGGGTTGATCTCCCGCACAGCATGACTACCGCAGGCGGGGCACACGGTTGGAAAGACGAAAGGTTTGGCGGACTTTGGCCGCTTGTCCAGAACCGGCCCCAGAATCTGCGGGATCACGTCGCCGGCCCGTTGCAAGATGACTGTATCGCCTACGCGCACATCTTTCCGAGCGATCTCGTCCTCGTTATGCAGCGTGGCATTCTGCACAACGACACCTCCAACGGTGACGGGCTCCAACTTGGCGACAGGAGTCATCGCGCCGGTGCGGCCAACCTGAATCTCGATTTCGCGTAGTACCGTCGTCGCCTTCTCCGCCGGAAACTTGTGGGCGACAGCCCAGCGCGGCGAGCGCGACACAAAGCCGAGTCTTTCTTGTAGATCGAGTCGGTCGAGCTTGTAGACGATCCCGTCAATGTCGTAATCGAGCCCGGCTCGGCCTTCCTCTATTTCGCTATACGCGCTCAGCATTTCATCGAGAGAGCTCGTAAGCTTGGCCAGCGGATTAAGCGGAAAGCCCCACTTGGCGAACGCCTCGTAGACACCCCATTGCGTGTTGGCGGGCAGGCTCGCCGTCTCGCCCCAGGCATAAGCGAAGAATTGGAGCGGTCGCGAAGCGGTCACTGAGGGATCCAACTGCCGCAACGAACCCGCCGCTGCATTCCGAGGATTAGCGAAAACCTTGGCGCCCGCTTTCTCCTGTTCGACGTTGAGCGCAGCGAAGGCGCTGTGGCTCATATAGATTTCGCCGCGCACTTCAAACGGATCCGGGAATTCCCGCGCTTTTACCTGTTTCGGAATGTCGCCAATAGTAATGACGTTTGCGGTGACATTCTCGCCCACATAGCCGTCGCCGCGCGTTGCCGCCTGGACCAGGCGACCGCGCTCGTAGCGCAATCCAATGGAGAGCCCGTCGATTTTGGGCTCCGTGGTGAAATTCAACGGTGCATCCGCATCGAGACCGAGAAACCGGCGAATTCGATCCACAAAGTCGCGTACGCCGTCATCGTCGAAAACGTTGCCCAGTGAGAGCATCGGCACGGCATGCGTGACTTTGCTAAATCCATCGGACGGCGCAGCACCAACGCGACTTGTCGGGCTATCCTCGCGCTGGAGCTCCGGAAACCGCGCCTCTATCGCCTCATTGCGCTGCCGCAAGAGATCATAAGCCGCATCCGAAATCTCTGGGTTGTCTTTTTGGTAGTAGAGCGCGTCATGACGAGCGATTTCAGATGCAAGCCGCGCCAGTTCTTTGGCTGCTCCGGCCTTGGTCAGCGCGTCGACCGAGGTCTCTGCGAGTGCGTCGGGCTTTGCAGGTTTCTTTGCCATTGTCGTTCGTCCTACGCCGATTTGCGCAAGAGACGGTCCGCGGCGGCACGCGCTTCGTCCGTGATCGTTTGACCGGCCAACATACGGGCGACTTCCTCCCGACGCTCTTCGTCACTCAGAACAGCAACGCGCGTCGTCATGTATTCGCCCTTGGCTGTCGCGACAGCTTCCTTCGCGATGCGCAAATGCCCTTGCGCAAGTGCTGCGACCTGAGGTGCATGGGTAACAGCGAGCACCTGAACGCTCTCGCCGAGCCCCGCGAGCCTTTCGCCAACAGCCGCAGCCGTAGCCCCGCCGACGCCTGATTCTACTTCGTCGAAGATAAGGGTTGGTGCAGAGCCACGCGACGCCAAAACAACCTTCAAAGCCAATATGAAACGTGCAAGCTCACCACCCGAGGCGACTTTCATCATAGGACCTGGCTCGGTCCCCGGATTGGCCGCTACGAAAAACGCAATGCGATCGATACCTGCGGGGCCGCCCTCTTGAAGATCGACTGTGTCGACTGCCGTCAAGAAGCGTGCCTTCTCGAGTTTCAACGGAGCGAGCTCACCCCCCACCTCGTTGTCGAGTTTCTTTGCTGCCTTAGCGCGCGCTTTGCTCAACAATAGGGCCGCCTGCTCATAATCCTCACGAGCCTGCTTGGCGGCCTCGGCAAGTTCAGCCGCACGCGACTCGCTGGTAGCAATCGCGGAAAGGTCCGCTGCCAGCTTCTCCTGCAGTGCGGGAAGTGCGTCCACCTGCACGCGATGCTTTCGCGCGAGAGCTCTGAGTGCAAACAATCGTTCTTCTGTGCGTTCCAGGTCGCCAGGCTCGAACGCCGTGGCAGAAAGTGCCTCTTCAATTTTCTCCCGCGCAGACTCGGTTTCGCTTAGGACGCGTTCAAGCGCATCGGCCACTGCAACAAAAGGCGAGGCACTACCAGCCCCCGCTGCTGCGGCTTGCCGCTCGATCCGCCGAAGCGCCGAAGCAAGCCGGGCACCGGTGGTTCCCTCCCCCTGAAGCGCGTCCAAAGCTTCATTGAGTTCAGAGGCGATCTTCTCTGCGCTCATCATCAGCTGACGGCGGGATGACAATCCTTCTTCCTCGCCCGGCTCCGGCGAAAGCGTCTGAAGCTCCTCTAGGGCATGCGCAAGATAGTCTGCATTGGCGCGTGCCGCAGCGACTTCGCTCTCATGGCGCAGCCGCGCCGAGTCCGCGTCAGCCCATGCCTCGTAGCGCGAAACCAATTGGGCAGCGTCTTGCTCCAAGCCGCCAAACGCATCCACCAAATCGCGATGACCGCTCGGATCGATCAAGGCGCGCTCGTCGTGCTGACCGTGGATCTCGACCAACACCCGCCCCACTTGCCGTAACAGCTGCACGCTCACGCCGAGGTCGTTGATGAAGGCGCGGCTACGGCCGTCGCCGCCTTGCAAACGGCGGAGAATGAGCACGG
Organism: Methyloceanibacter sp.; assembly: GCF_058506495.1. Classification (NCBI taxonomy): domain Bacteria; kingdom Pseudomonadati; phylum Pseudomonadota; class Alphaproteobacteria; order Hyphomicrobiales; family Hyphomicrobiaceae; genus Methyloceanibacter; species Methyloceanibacter sp. The sequence continues at coordinate 23,034 of NZ_JBZMXT010000015.1, forward strand.
AGTCTTCGATCGCGATCCCGTTCTCCGATAGGAGCGCAAACACGGGGTGATTCGGCGCCAAATCGAAGCTGGCCGTGACCTGGCCCTGAGCTGCCCCATTGCGAACGAGCGAGGCGTCGCCGCGTCCACCCAGTGCAAGCGACAGCGCATCGAGCAAAATCGATTTGCCAGCGCCCGTCTCGCCGGTCAGAGCGGACAGACCTTCGCCAAACTCAAGATCGAGTTTATCGATGAGAACAATGTCGCGGATCGACAGCGCCGCTAGCACGAGACGCCTATTAGGTTTGACCGGCGCCGGTCCAGCTTCGGGTTCTCCAGGCTCGGCTGATCCACGAACCCTGGTATTGCTGGGGCTCGAGGCCGCGCTGTGCTAGGAGTTTGTAAGAGCGCTTGTACCACTTACTGTCCGGAAAGTTGTGACCAAGCACGGCGGCGGCCGTCTGGGCCTCGTTGACGATACCTAAGGCCATATAGGCCTCAGTCAAACGCATCAAGGCTTCTTCGACCTGTTCAGTCGTCTGGTATTCGGTAACAACGGTCTTGAATCGATTGATAGCCGCCAGATGGTTATTCCGACGCAGATAGTAGCGACCCACCTGCATCTCGCTGGCAGCGAGCAAGTCCCTTAGAATTCGGATACGGTTTCCTGCTTCCGCCGCGTACTTAGACGACGGATAGCGCTGCACCAACTTTTCATACGCTGCGAGCGACCGGCGCGCGAAGGTCTGATCGCGTTTGGGGTCGAGTATCCGATCGTAATAGGACTTCGCGATGATGTCCTGTGCGAAGGCCGCCTCTTGGGTGCCCGGGTGAAGCGTTAGATAGCGATCCGCTGAGGAAATAGCCTCGTCATACTGCCCCGCGCGGTAATAGGAGTAGGAAGCCATGATGATGGCCCGGCGCGCCTCGCGCGAATAGGGATGGGCGATATCAACTTCTTCATATTGTCGGGCTGCTTCCTTGAACTTGCCCTTGTCGGCCATCTGGTCCGCTTGTCCGTAAATGACCTCGGCGGGATCGGTGTTGAGCGGCTCAACCTCGTCTTTTTTGCCAAACATTTTGCTGAACGGTCCCCCGCCGCCGCCGCCGCCAAGCGAATCGAAACCTCCGAACGAGCCGCAGCCGCCAATCAGGGGCAGCATGAGCAGGACGACGACCGGCAATAGCTGCGATCGCGACCGTCCCTTCTTTTCCATCTGTGCTAAACCCGAAAATGGGCGAGCCGGTCCGGACATATCCCCCTCAAATCGCCGGTCAATCAGGCGTTCAGCGCCACACCAAACCCACGCGTGACGCGCGCATCGTGGATGAGGGCACAAGAAACGCCTGCAATATGGTGTCTTTTGGGCCTCACACACCGCAAACGGCGGTCACTCCGCTACCACGCGAGCGATAACATGCCATAAAATGACTGCAAATCGTTTAGGAAAGACGCCAGTTAGCTGCGATCAGCCGCGAAGTGCGCGGCGGCCAGACCGGGGGTGAGCTCGGCATGGCGAACATCGCGGTACCGCGGAGCCTCGACCAAGGTCCACGCGTCTGGATCTGCGAACAGGGCCTTGAGCACTAGAGCGTTCAGCCGATGCCCGCCGCGGCGGCTCTTGTACGCGCCGAGGATGGGTGCGCCAGCCAAAGCGAGATCGCCAATCGCATCAAGAGCCTTGTGGCGAACGAATTCATCCGCGTAGCGCAGCCCTTCGCGATTGATAATGCGGTCGTCTCCAATCGCTACCGTGTTGTCGAGGGATGCGCCCAGTGCAAGGCCGGCGGCCCAGAGATTCTCGACATCCTTCATAAAGCCAAAGGTGCGGGCGCGGGAGATATCGCGGCGGAAAGCCCCAGGATTGAGGTCTAGAGAGAGGCTCTGCTTTCCAATCAGTGGGTTCGCGAAATCAATTTCGATGTCGAGGTGGAAACCATTATAGGGGGTCAATTCGCCCACGGCGCCGTTTTCCTCGACGCGAATCGGCTTGAGAACTTTGAGGAAGCGGCGCGGCGCCTCGAGTTCGGCGATCCCAGCCTCATCGATCGCTTCGACAAACGGTGCGGCGCTGCCGTCCATGATCGGAACTTCGCCACTGTCGATCTCAATCAGCGCGTTGTCGACACTGAGGCCGCGGAGCGCGGCAAGAACATGCTCGACGGTCGCGATCGAAGCACCGTTTCCGTCGCTTAAGATGGTACAGAGCGTGACGCCGGAGACGCATTGCTGATCCGCAACAATCTCAACGCCGTCAATTTCGCCATTGCAAATAAGGAAGCGAATTCCTGTGTCACTGTCGGCTGGACATAATGTCAAGGAAACAGGAGCGCCGCTGTGGACCCCCGTACCGGTGAGTGACACCTCGTTGGCAAGCGTTGTCTGTCTTGCCCCGATGAAACCTTTCATGGCCCCCACTGGCCCCCCGCGCAGTCTATAGCCCCTACTCAAGTCCGGAGTAAGCTCCGAACTCCCCAATTGACCGGCTAACCTAGGCCACTAATTCGATCCGTTCCCCATACTATTGGATCGTCGCCCTTTGTTGTTTTGTGGTCGGGCGTGCCTAATTTGGTTGGTCAATCAATCTCGTAAGGACCATACTCTCTCGATAAGAGTTGGGACAAATCACGGTTTCTTACACTCTATTACGGGCATGAGAATCCGATAAATCATTGATCTGTAATATCTATTCTCAGACTCCCTGTGGGGAGGCGGGCACTCTCGTTAACGCCCGCCCTCGTTATCAATTCGCCCGCCTGCGCAGAAACGCAGGAATCTCTAAGTCATCATCACTGAGTGATTCTACCTGCGCGACGGCTGCGGCCGTTTGAGCGTGAACTGGCGGCCGTGGCGTTTCCAGACGACGCGGCGCCGGAGCTTGCTGGGCCGCTGGCCGTTGCACAGGCGGCGACACAGGAGCCGGGCCGGGAGCCGTGGGCGTCTGAGGCGCTGCGACGGGCGGCGCTGCAGGCCGCGGTATGGGACGACCCACTTCCGTAGTTGGAACGAAATCGGGCTCCATCTTCGGCGACATCTCGGCGTCTTCGCTTTTCTTACCCATGCCGACGCTGGCCAAACGCTCTAGGAATCCGACCTTTTTCTTTTGTGCATCGAGCCCGGTTCCATCGCCCTCGCCGGCCTTCGCTTGAAGCGCCTTCTGAGCGACCATCGGCAGCTCTTCGACGCGTGGCATACGGCGCAGCGGCCGCTTGATCGCGGCCGGGGGCTGGGGCTGGAAGTTCTGCGGTGCCGCTGCAGGTTTCGGCGCAGCTGGTGGCCGCGGGAGAGCAACGCCACCGACGGCCTGAGGACGCTTTTCGATCGTCACGTCATTCGATGCACGCCAAACCTGCTCATTCTTTGCTGCCTCGGGCGCTGGGACCATGAGGCTCTCGTCCAGATCAACCGGCTCGTCGGCGGTAGCACTCGGTACAGCCGTTAGACCGGCGAGGCGCTCCGTCAGACGCCCGCGCTCGGCTTGCGGCTTCGCTTTTGCCTCTGGCTTCTCCTCTTCGGCCGATACCGTACCGATACCGGTCGCGACCACCGACACGCGGATGACGCCGTCGAGTTCATCGTCATAGGTGGCACCAACGATAATGTTGGCGTCTTCGTCAGCCTCCGTGCGAATGCGGCTCGCCGCCTCATCGACTTCGTAGAGCGTAAGGTCGCTACCGCCTGTGATCGAGACGAGGAGACCACTGGAACCCTTCATGCAAACATCATCGAGCAGCGGATTCGAAATCGCCGCCTCCGCAGCGTCGATCGCCCGCCGTTCGCCGCTGGCCTCTCCAGTCCCCATCATCGCCTTGCCCATGCCGGCCATAATCGTGCGGACATCAGCGAAGTCGAGGTTGATGAGGCCTTCCTTGACCATAAGATCGGTGATGCATCCAACACCGGAGCGCAGAACATCGTCGGCCATCGCGAAAGCATCTGTGAAAGTCGTCTTCTCGTTCGCGACACGGAACAGATTCTGGTTCGGAATTATGAGCAGCGTATCGACGTATTTCTGGAGTTCCTCGATGCCGGTTTCAGCGGCCCGCATGCGGCGCGACCCCTCAAACTGAAATGGCTTTGTAACGACGCCGACCGTTAAAATGCCTTCCTCACGCGAGGCGCGAGCAATAACGGGCGCTGCGCCCGTCCCGGTCCCACCACCCATACCGGCCGTGATGAAGGCCATGTGGCAGCCGACGAGATGGGCCTTAACGTCCGCCATGGCTTCTTCGGCCGCGGCGGCACCGATCTCGGGCTTGGACCCAGCACCAAGGCCTTCGGTCACATTGTTGCCCATCTGGATGCGGCGTTCGGCGCTTGAGCTGGCTAGGGCTTGGGCGTCGGTATTCGCGACAACAAACTCCACGCCGTTGAGCCCTCGCTCGATCATGTTGTTCACGGCGTTGCCGCCGGCGCCGCCTACACCGAAGACGGTGATGCGCGGCTTGAGTTCCGTTAAGTCTGGTACTTTGAGATTGATCGTCATAGCGGCTTCCAATCCTTGCGAATTGCCCCTAGCTATTGGGCCGACACTCACACTCTCAGTCATGTGCGGCGCCCGACCTCAGGTCCGTTAAAAGTTCTCCATGATCCACTCGCCCACCCGGGCGAAGTAGCCTGTCCCCGTACGCAAGAACCGTTGCCCGGTTTGGGTTCCGAGCTTTTCGTCACCGCGCGCCCAATGCAGAAGCAAACCGATCGCAGCGGAAAAATCCGGGGCGGCGGCGGCTGGCGGCAATCCCGTCATGACGCGCGGGCGACCAAGTCGCGCCGGGCGTCCAAACATGTTCGAGGCGAGCTCGACAAGACCCGTAAGCTGGCTTCCACCACCGGTCAGCACCAAGTGCTGGGCGACCTCAGCAGGAAAGCCGCTTGAGGCGAGCCGATGGCGCATCAGGTCGAGGATTTCCTCGACGCGTGGGCGAATGATGCAAGCAAGCTGAGCCTTTGTAACTTGGTTGTTGTGCGCCGGAGCGACGCCTGTCACGCACGGATAGCCGATGATCTCTCGCTCGTCGGAGAGGGTTGCGAACGCGCTGCCATGCAATGTCTTGAGCCGCTCTGCGTGCTCCATCGGCGTTCCAAGCGTCCGTGCGATATCGGTGGTGACACCATAGCCACCGTGAGCAATCGCATCCGTATGTAGGAAATGGCCGTCGGCGATAACCGACAGCGTAGTCGTCCCGGCACCAAAGTCGATAATCGCTACACCCAGCTTTGCTTCGTCGGGCGTAACGACAGATAGGGCACTGGCATACGGCGCCGCGACGAGTCCTGCCACGCCGAGATGGCAACGCTCTACGCAGAGAATCAGGTTGCGCATCGCGACTTCGTCCGCCGTCACGGTATGCAGATCAACCGACAGCCGTTCGCCGCACATGCCGCGCGGCTCGGCAATGCCATCATTGTCATCGAGGCTAAAGTCGGTCGGCAAAGCGTGCAGGACTGCGCGCCGATCGCGCGCAGCATATTGGCGTCCACCAGCGAGGAGACGTTGCACGTCATCCTCCCGGACGGCACCGGATGGAAGCCCGACACCCGCGGAGAAGCTATCGCTCTTGAGGCGACCCGCGGTCACCGAAAGGTGCACATCCTCAATAACGACGCCGGCCATACGCTCGGCGGAGTCCACGGCGGAACGAATGCACTTCTCGGCGATATCGAGATGGGTCACCATCCCGGCCTTGAGGCCCTCGGCGCGTGTGTGACCAAAGCCGAGTACATCGAATTGAACTGCATCGGCGCCATTCTCGGCCCAATCAGGCATGACCGAGGTCTTACCAATCAGGCAGCATACTTTGCTCGTGCCGATGTCGAGAGCGGTCACGATGTGCTGGCGCTTGCCTCTTATCGATGCGTTGTAAGTCATTCCCCCCTCGAGCTCCGCATCACGTTTGGCCATCGGGCTGATTGGTCGTACCTGTGGCCGACGTTGGCATCTCGGTAGGCGCTGCGTCGTCCGCGGAGATGGCTGTAGTCTCGCGCAGGCGCAGAGTGATCCGATCGAGCAGACGCAAGTCGATCGCTGCAATGTCTTGCTGCAAAACCCCGCGTTCTTGCTCCAGCTTCTGGAGCGCGTCGAGAGCCATCTTGACGCTGCCGTCGGGCAGCATGACCTCCGTTCCGGTCCGGAGCTTTAATGTCCACCGACGATCACCGACGCGCAAAGCCGCCAGCATGCGGCTTCTCAGTTCCTTGTAGGGCGCTAGCATCTCGTAAAGCGCCGCTGCGTGCTTGCCTGCGCCCTCGCCGACAACCAAAGGCAGCCTCGGGTAAGCCTGGGGCAACGCTGGCGCGAGCACGACGCCTTCGCTATCCACGACAAACGTCTTTCTCTTGTTCTGCCAGATGGCGTACGGATCGCGCTCCTCGATTTCGACCTGCAGTGTCGAGGGCAAAAGCCGCATGACACGCGCATGGCGGATCCATGGTACCGACTCCAGACGATCCTTAGCGGCATCCGTGTCGAAGCCTAGCATGAAGGTCTGCGGTCCTGCCGCTAGCGCGGTTGTGATGGCAGCGTTTGTGGCATTCTTCTGACCTTCGACCACGACGCGCTTGACGCCAAAGCCAATGGCGACGGTAGCGCGCTCAGCGCCTGTTACCGCCGCGTTAAAAATTTTCTCGATTTGACCGCCAACGATCGCGCCGTACAAGACTGCGCTCGTCGCAAAAACCGCGCAAAGCATCTGCCATTTGCCGCCCAACGGCCCGCGACGCGTGCGGCCGAGATGAACGCGCCTCGGTCCCTTTGGAGTAACAGTTCGGCTGCCTTGCGGAACAGGAAGCTGACGCGCGTGCAGGTTCGTTGTTCCGTGCGGCGTCTGTGCCCCACGGTACCCCCTCTGCACTCCGCAACCTCTTGACGTGCCTAGCGATTGCACGACGCATCCTCCACGATCCAACGGACCAGCTCGCCAAACGAACGCCCAGCATGGGCTGCAAGCTCAGGCACCAACGACGTGGATGTCATGCCGGGTTGGGTGTTGACCTCAAGACAGATCATTTCCCCCGTTCCATCAGGTCGATCGTCGAAACGAAAGTCGCTCCGACTGACCCCACGACAGCCCAGTGCCCTATGAGCCGCTACCGACAGCTTCTGTACCAATTGGTAAACATTTGGTTTAAGCGGGGCCGGGAGGACGTGAATTGAGCCTCCTGGGGCGTATTTTGACTCGTAGTCATAAAAAGCCAGGCCGTCGGCCGGACGGATCTCGATAACGTCCAGCGCCTCATCGCCCATGACGGCGCAAGTCAGCTCGCGGCCATGGATGTAACGCTCAACCATCAACTCCTCGCCGAGGGCCCAATCGGCGGCATGGAGTTCCTGCGGCGGATGCGTCTGATCCTCACGAATGATGTAGACGCCAACGGAGGATCCCTCTGCGGGCGGCTTGATCACATAAGGCGGCTCGATTGGGTGCCCCTCGGCCGCTTCGGCGCGGCTCACGACCCGACTTTCGGCGACTGGCACGCCTGCCTCGCGAAGGACGGCCTTGGCACGTTCTTTGTGCATAGCGAGCGCCGATGCCAGAACGCCCGAATGTGTGTAGGGCAACCCCATGGTTTCCAGAAGGCCCTGGATGCAGCCGTCCTCACCGAACTTGCCGTGTAGTGCATTGAAACAGACGTCCGGCTTGATCGCAGCCAAACGCTCGGCGATGTCTCGTCCCACATCGACTTTCGTGACCTTGTAGCCTTCTCCTTCGAGGGCTTCGGCGCAGGCGGCGCCCGACCGGAGCGATATTTCACGCTCGTTGGACAGGCCTCCCATCAGAACGGCGACGTGCGTTTGGTTTTCTCTCATGGAACGGCCCCCGAGGCTGCGATGCCGACGCGAAACGGCGCCCACATCGTTCTGGACGCACCACACCTCGAATCGGTTAACGCTGCATTAACCGTATTCGCGATCCAACGCAGCCCGATAATCATGAAAATCGGGTGGCTTTGCCTAGGCCGGCTTACCGAACCGTTTGATTTCCCATTCGAGTTGGACGCCACTCTTTTCCTTGACCCGCGTGCGTACAGTTTCGCCGAGCGTTTCAAGGTCCGCAGCCGAAGCGTTGCCCTCATTGATGAGAAAGTTGCAGTGCAGCTCGGAAACTTTCGCGTCTCCTACCGAGAGGCCACGGCAGCCTGCGGCATCGATAAGCTTCCACGACTTGTTCCCTTCAGGATTCTTGAAGGTCGAACCGCCTGTGCGGCTTTTGATCGGCTGCACTTCCTCGCGATAGGCGGCAATCTCATCCATCTCGGCGAGTATTTCGGCGGGATTGCCAGGCCGTCCTTGAAACAGCGCCTCCGTGAAGATGAGGTCTTCCGACGCTCCGCAGTGACGGTAGGTGTAGTTCATGTCGTCGACGGAGAGAACGTGGGTGTTCCCTGCCCGGTCGACGGCCCGTGCTTCGACGAGCACATCGCACGTCTCGGTCCCGTGCGCACCGCCATTCATCCGCAAAGCGCCGCCGATACCGCCGGGGATACCGCGATAGAAGGCAAGCCCAGCAATACCTGCATCAGCCGCCGCCCGCGCGACATTGGCATCGGGAACGGCCGTGCCAACGCGCAGTCGGCTCAGCTCTTCGACCTTGATCTCATTAAAGCCTCGGCCAAGCCGAACAACGACGCCGTCGATGCCGCCGTCGCGCACCAGAAGATTTGACCCGAGACCGATTATTGTAACAGGCACGGCCGGGGGCAGTGTCTTCATGAAATAGGCAAGGTCCGCTTCGTCAGCTGGAGAGAACAGCACTTCGGCTGGGCCCCCGACACGAAACCAAGTGTATTGCTTGAGATCCGACCCAGCGCTCAGACGACCCCGTAAGTCCGGCATTGTTTTAACAAGAGTTGCATGAAGATCTGTTCCGATCACGAATTGCCTCCGTGCTTTGCGAGCTCCGCAGGCAACGCATTAATCCAATCGGTGATCGTTCCAGCTCCCAATCCGACAACGAGATCGCCATCTTTCGCGACAGAGGCGATGGTACCAACCAGCGCCTCGGCCCCATCGACCATCAGCACATTTGGATGACCATGGCGTCGTAAGCCCGCTGCAAGTTCCTCTCTATCGATCCCCGGAATCGGGGCCTCACCGGCGGAATAGACGGGCGTGAGGATCACCACGTCGGCGTCGTCGAAACACGCAGAGAATTCGTTGAACAGCGCCTGGAGCCGCGAATACCGATGTGGCTGCATGACAGCCACGATACGTCCTGAGCCTGCAGCATTCGCGCCTCGCAGCACAGCTGCGATCTCAACGGGGTGGTGAGCATAGTCGTCATAGATCGCAACGCCCTGCCAATCGCCCACCCGGGTGAAGCGCCGCTTCACTCCAGAGAAATTGGCGAGCGTCGCGCGGATCGTGTCATCATCGATGCCAGCTTCCGTTGCTACGGCAAGTGCGGCGACCGCGTTGAGCGCGTTGTAATGGCCCAAGGCCGGCAGCTTTAGGTCCTTGATCTCGCGCGCGCCACCTGCAGCGCCGGAGCCCAGGCGAATATCAAAAGTCATCGTGGCGTGATCGGGGCGCACATTGAATAGCCGGAAGTCGGCCGAGCGCGAGACACCATAGGTCAGTGTACGGCGCCCATTTTCCGCACCACCAACGGCCGCCATCAGGCTGCGTACAACTGGATGATCGATGCAACCAACAACGGTCCCGTAAAAGGGGATCGACTCGATAAACTGTTCGAACGCCCCATACAGAACTTCTTCCGACTCCCAGAAATCCATGTGCTCCGGGTCAACGTTGGTGATGACGCCAATCTGCGTCGGCAGCTTCAAGAATGTGCCGTCAGACTCGTCGGCCTCGACGACCATCCACTCGCCCTGTCCAATCCGTGCATTTGTGCCCCACGCGTTGATGATGCCCCCGGTGATCACTGTTGGGTCGAGACCGCCGCCAAAAAGAAAGTCGGCGACTAAACACGTCGTCGTGGTCTTGCCATGCGTTCCGGTAATCGAGACCGTCGTGCACGGACGCATGAGTTCGGCCAGCATTTCGGCACGTCTGATTATCGGTATACCGCGCTCGTGAGCGGCCTCAAGTTCCGGGTTGCCAGGTTTTACTGCGCTGGAAATCACCAGATAGGAGGCCTCATCGGCATTGGCGGGATCGTGGCCGATAATGCACTCAATTCCATGATCGCGGAGCCGCGCTAGGTTCGGGCCCTCTTTCAAATCGCTCCCTTGAACGCGGTAGCCTCGCGTGTGCATCACCTCCGCGATGGCGCTCATACCGATGCCGCCTATGCCCACGATGTGGAAAAGACCTGCAGTTTCGGGCGAAGGCAAATGCATTGCCGCTCATGCCCCGTCCGGTCCGGCGAGGTCAGCTACGAGGTCTGCGAGCCTATTGACCGCATACACGTTACCCATGCCCTTCGCCTTCTCTGCTGCTTTAGCCAGCGCGTCCGGACTGCTCAGCAACTGCTCGAGTCTTTCTGCCAAGAGCTCGGGCGTGATGCTGGACTGATGCATGCACCACCCACCGCGGGCCTCCTCCATGCGTCTGGCGTTCTCAAGTTGATCGTTGTCGATAGCATGGGGCAGAGGGACGAGAATGGCCGGCCGGCCAATCGCTGTTAGTTCGGCCACTGTGGACGCACCTGCCCGAGATATGACGAGATGCGAGTTTGCAATCCGTTCAGGTAGATCCTGGAAGAACGGGGCCACATGGGCGGTGATTTCCGCATTACGATAGGCATCCTGCACCTCGGCAACGTCTTCCGGTCGTGCCTGCTGCACAACCGTCAGCCGCCAACGAAGCGTTGACGGCAGTTTGGCCAAGGCCTCGGGCATTGTCTCAGAGAAAAATCGGGCGCCCTGACTGCCGCCGAAAATGAGAAGCAACAATCGCCCTGTGGCTTCAGGAGGCGAATACTCTTGATCGCGGAGTCCCACGACGGCATCACGTACCGGGTTGCCCGTCACAACTGCCCGCTTTTCGACACTGCTCTTCAGATGTTTCGTTGTACCGAAAGATAGAGCGAGGGCATCGGCAAAGCGGGAGAGCAACCGATTTGCGCGCCCCATCACCGCGTTCTGTTCGTGCAGCACGGTGGGGATCGCGAGCGAACGGGCAGCCAGAAGGGGCGGCAGCGTAGGATAGCCACCGAATCCGACCACCACATGCGGCTGCACCATTTCCAGAAGACGCCGAGCTCTGAAATAGCCTTTTCCCAAGGTCGAGAGCGCCTTCATTATGGCACCGGGCGATCTTCCGGAGATGGTAGCCGAGGGCACCTGGTAGATGGCGCGAGCTGGAAAATCAGCACCGTACTGCTCGGCCCGCTCATCGGTCGCTAGTTCCACAACGAAACCTCGGCGCGTCAACTCCTGCGCCAAGGCTGTTGCCGGGAAGAGATGTCCGCCTGTTCCTCCGGCGGCGAGTAGAATAGTTTGGGTCAAGCCGTCTGCCCCCTGGCTTTCGCAGGATCCCCATCATGCGCGGCACGTGCCGGATGCTCCAAGCGACCCGCCATTGGTCTCTTGCGGGTCAACCCCAGCGTAAACCCCATGGTGAGCGCCATGGCAAGCATGGATGAGCCGCCCGAAGAGATGAAAGGGAGTGTCATACCCTTCGCGGGCAGCAGGCCGACATTAACAGCCATATTAATCAAGGTCTGCAAGCCGAACAGCATCACAAGCCCCGCGGTGGCGTGCCGGATGAACCCATCCGGCTCTTGAGAGGCCTTAGACAACCCGCGCAGCACAACAAAAGCGAATAGAATCAATAAGATGATGCAAGCAAGTAGGCCATATTCCTCGGCGGCAACTGCGAAAATAAAGTCCGTATGTGAGTCAGGCAAGACATCCTTTACCGTCCCCTCGCCCGGCCCGCGCCCGAACCAGCCACCGCGGAGGAACGATTCTATTGAGCGGTCTGACTGATACGTGTCGCCGGAGGCGGGATCGAGGAACCGATCGATACGAGACGCCACGTGTGGAAGAAGAATATAGGCCGAGACGAGGCCTACGGCGCCCAGGCCGATGAGAAGTGCAATCCAAACCATGTTGATCCCGGCCATGTAGAAGAGCGCGCCCCAAACAAGACTGACGAGGAGCGTCTGGCCAAAGTCGGGCTGAAGGATGAGCAGCAGCGCAAATACTGCGTAGAGAAGAATAGCCAGCTCTAGCCCGGGGACGTCTTTGCGCTTCTGGCTCTCATTGAACAACCAAGCTGTCAGCACAATGAAGGCGGGCTTAACAAACTCCGAAGGTTGGATTCCGAGCGGACCCACGTACAACCAGCGCTTGGCTCCCTTCACTTCCAGACCAATGAACAAAATACCAAGCATCAGCACAATGCCGACGAGGAAAATGATGAGGCTTGCGCGCCGGATTTGCTTCGGCGTCAAAGTCGACGCAGCGAACATGATCGCGAAGGCTGGCAGCAGCATCGCCACATGACGGCGAACGAAATGGAACTGATCGAGCCCCAGCTTCTCGGCAATAGGTGGGCTAGCGGCTAGCGACAGTACGACCCCCGCACCCATCAACAATATGAGGGTAAACAGCATCAGCCGATCGACGGTGAACCACCAATCGGAGAGGATGCTTTTATCGGCGCGCGTAATCCTCATGGCACGCAACCCTACTCCGAAAGACTTGCGACACCGTTACGCTGCATCACGAGTTGTTTGAATGCATCACCCCGCGCAGCGAAATTGGGATATTGGTCGAACGACGCACAGGCGGGGGACAATAATACAACCGGTTCAGGGGCTTGGGATCGGCTTGCGTCGTCGGCCGCTTGATCAATCGCGCGGTCCAGTGTTCCACAGGCAATGGAAGGAAGGGCGTCCCCGAGCTGAGCGGCGAACGCGTCGGACGCGTCGCCGATCAAGTAGGCCCGTTCAATCTGCGGATAATAGCGTTCTAGGCCGGCGAGCCCTCCGTCTTTGGCAACGCCTCCCACGATCCAGTAAATGTTGTCGAAGCTACCTAAGGCTTTCCCAGCAGCATCGGCATTGGTCGCCTTGGAGTCATTTACGAACAAAACCTTACCGACTCTGGCCACTTGTTCCATACGGTGAGCAAGACCGCCAAAACTCCGAAGACCCGCCTGCAACGTCCTCGGCTCGACGTTCTGAGAGCGCGCCAACGCATAAGCGGTTGCTGCATTCTGCCAATTGTGCGCGCCACGCAACGACCCTATGCCTGCAAGGTCAATACGCGCGACCTCCTTGCCTCCTTCCATTTCCATGAGCGTCGAGTCGGCGGCGCAGACACCGTTTTGAACAGCATTGCCGACTGAAACGCGCTTAACCGTATACGGTCCGTCGAGCGTCTCGGCGATTGCCCGGCACGGTGCATCATCAACGCCAATCACTGCGGTTGCGCCAGAGCCAAGCTGGGCAAATATCCGTGCCTTAACGCTTGCATACTCATCAAACGATCCGTGACGATCAAGATGGTCGGGGGTGATGTTCAGAAGCGCCGCCGCGTCGGGACACAGTGAGGGCGTCAAATCGATTTGGTAGGACGAGAGTTCGAGTACGTAGACGCGCCCTGTCGCGAACGGGGCAAGATCCAAGACCGCCTTGCCGATATTGCCGCCAAGGGCCACGTCCGAGCCTGCAACCTCGAGGAGATGCGCGGTCAGCGCGGTCGTGGTGGATTTCCCGTTTGTGCCGGTAATCGCAACAACGGGGCATGCTATCCCACTTGCCTCTCGCGCTCGAAAGAAAAGCTCCACGTCGCCGATGACTTCGATCCCAGCGGCACGAGCCTTGATCACACTCCAATGCGGACGTGGATAGGTAAGCGGGATGCCGGGTGCCAATATGAGCGCAGAGAAAACGTCGAAGTCGACATCTGACAAATCCTCAACGGCAAAGCCTGCTTGCGCGGCCTCCTGTCGGGCGGCCTCCTTATCATCCCAAATGACGACATCCGCTCCGCCCTCTTGCAAAGATCGCGCGGTCGCGAGCCCGCTCAGACCTGCACCGACGATCGCCAGCTTGCGTCCAGCGAAAAACGAAACGGGTATCATAGTGAGCGAGGTCTAGCGCAATTTTAGGGTCGCAAGGCCGGCCAGAGCCAGGACGACAGAGATGATCCAGAAACGGATGACAACCGTGGATTCCGGCCAACCCTTTTGCTCGAAGTGGTGATGTAGCGGCGCCATGCGGAATACGCGTTTGCCGAACATCCTGTAAGAGGTCACCTGGACGATCACCGAAACCGCCTCGAGAACAAACAAACCACCGACGATCGCGAGCACAAGCTCGTGCTTCGTAGCGACCGCGATAGTGCCGAGCGCGCCGCCGAGCGCGAGCGATCCCGTATCACCCATGAAGATGAGTGCAGGTGGGGCGTTGAACCACAGGAAGCCGAGACCGGCGCCCACGAGAGCGCCGCAGATGACGGCGAGTTCAGCGGTCCCCGCTACATAATGGATCTGCAGATGGTCGGCGAACAACGAGCTGCCAACGAAGTAAGCGATGAAGCCGAATGTCGCCGCCCCAATCATGACCGGGACAATCGCAAGTCCATCCAAACCGTCAGTGAGATTCACAGCGTTGCCAGCACCAACGATGATGAAGGTACCGAAGATCACGAACAGCCACATTCCGAGCGGAATCACCGTGTCTTTGAAAAAGGGAATGGCGACGGAAGTCGAGAGCGGCGGCTCGCCGACGGTGGCAATCACATAGGTCGCGATGATAGCTGCAAATGCCTCTATCACTATCTTGATGCGGCCCGCGAACCCTAAAACCGATTGCTTCGTGACTTTGAGATAGTCGTCGTAGAATCCGACCCCTCCGTAAACCAGCGTAAGCAGCAGCACAACCCAGACATAAGGGTTGCTCAGGTTCGCGCAAAGGAGGACCGAAAAGACAAGGCCTGAGAGAATCATCAGGCCGCCCATCGTCGGCGTTCCCTGTTTCTGAATGATGTGGCTCTGAGGACCCTCTGTTCGTATCGGCTGGCCCTTGCCCTGCCTGACACGCAGAGAACGGATCACTCGCGGCCCAAAGAAGAACACGAACAGCAAGGCCGTAAGGACCGCAAAGCCTGTCCGAAACGTGATGTAGCGGAAGAGATTTAGAACGGGAACATCAGGTGCAAGTTCCGCCAACCAATATAGCATCGCGTTTCTTCCCCCAATTTGGCTGCCCTTTGTAGGCTGGCCCCCGATAGTCCCTATGACCGGTTCTCAAATTCGCGCTTGAGCCCATCTACAAGCGGCGCCATACGGCTGCCAAGCGAACCTTTTACCATAACGATGTCGCCAGGTTGCACGCTCGACAGCAAAACTGGAGACAACTCCTCCGGTGTTTCGGCGTAGCCACCGCGGCACTCACTCGGAAGAGCTTCGAATAGCGACGCCATGTCCGTTCCGGACGCAAAGACAACATCTATACCCGCCGCGTCAACGGCTTCCGCAAGCTCTCGGTGCAGTTTCGAACTCTCCTCACCAAGCTCTAGCATGTCCCCGAGTACGACAATCCGCCGCTTAAACTCCTCGCGGGGCGTGAGGCCCAATGTCTGAAGTGCTGCCCGCATGGATGCCGGGTTAGCATTGTAGGATTCGTCGACGACGCAAATCGGCCCTCGCTCTGTTGCGATAACAAATCGTTCGCCTCGCCCTGATGGCGCCTTGATAGCTCCAAGCGCTTCCGCCGCGGCCTTGAGGTCTGCGCCTGCAAGCTTCACTGCCGCGAGCACTGCAAGCGTATTCTGAACCACATGCCGGCCTGGTGCGCCAACCGTATAGGTAAGCATGTCGCCAAGGATGTCCGCCGTCGCGGTGGAACCATTGGGGCTCAGATCGCAGTTCATCAGCCGAACTTTGGAGCGCTCGTCCTCGCCGAATGAGACAATCTCCGCACCTTGAGCGCGTGCTGCGGCGGCAAGCCTCTCAAAATAGGGGTTGTCGCGGTTAAGGACGGCAGCGCCGCCAGGCTCCAATCCCTCGAAGATCTCGGACTTGGCGTCGGCAATCTCCTCGACCGAGGCGAAGAACCCGAGGTGAACTGGTGCGACCGTCGTGATAATCGCAATATGCGGGCGCACAAGACGCGTCAGCGCCGAGATCTCGCCTGCGTGATTCATGCCCACTTCGAACACGCCGTAGTTGATGTCGCGCGGCATGTTTGCGAGCGTCAGCGGAACGCCCCAATGGTTGTTGAAGGACTTGACGGAGGCATGCACGCTGCCGCTCGGGCTCAGTGCGACCCGCAGCGCTTCCTTCGTGCCCGTTTTTCCCACACTCCCGGTCACACCGATGATAACGGCATGCTCGGCGCGGTCGCGGCCCTCACGGCCGAGACTGTTGAGTCCGTCGAACGTATCTTGCACCCGGACAAGGCGCATTTCATCAAGGTCTGAGGCTGCCTCGCGAGGGGCTTTGGCGGAATACGTTTCCTCGACAATTGCACAGCCCGCATCCGCATCCAGAGCCTTTTGCACAAAGTCGTGACCATCCCGGTTGGGCCCACGGATCGCAATAAAACCCTCGCCTGTCTCCAGAGCACGGCTGTCGATTGTGAAGCCGGAGATAGGCGCCGCGGGGTCTCCTTCGCAACGGCCACCCGTCGCGCCAATCACCTCTCCTAATGTCCAGACTGGGTTAGCCAAGTTGCGCCTCTCTCATCAGGGCGGCAGCCACCGCATCGTGATCGGAAAATGGAATGACGGTCGTCCCTATCGACTGTCCCGTTTCATGCCCCTTGCCCGCGATTAGCAAGACGTCACCTTTGCGCAGCATACGGATGGCCTCAGATATTGCGGCCGCGCGATCGCCGATCTCACGTCCTCGAGGTACAGCGACTAATATCTCGTCGCGTATGACGGCAGGATCCTCGCTGCGCGGATTGTCGTCGGTAACGATAGCTATGTCGGACTTTTCTGCTGCGACCGCACCCATCTGGGGACGCTTGCCGTGATCACGATCGCCACCACAGCCGAACACGACGAAGAGCTTCTTTGCCGCGTAGGGGCGCAAGGCGTCGAGTGCCTTATCCAGCGCATCAGGCGTGTGCGCGTAATCAATGAAGATTGGGGCGCCGGTCGGCGCCATTCCCGCAAGTTCTAGACGCCCAGTGGCCCCACGCAGGTATTCGAGCCGCGGGAATACATCATCCGCGCTTGATCCTGTCGCGATCACAAGCCCGGCGGCAACAAGTGCATTGCTCGCCTGGAACGCTCCAACCAAAGGCAGAAGCACGGTGTAAGTCTTGCCTGAATGCTCGATAGTGAGCCGCTGGGCGAACCCCTCGATCTCCGCCGACATGAGACGAACATGCTCTCCCGCACGCCCTACACCGAACACGTCCAAGCCCCTAGCTCTGGCCGCGTCAGCCACCTCCGCGCTCCCCGGACTGTCCATATCGATCACGGTCGTTGCGCCGGTTGGCAGAAGCTCCGTGAACAGACGCAGCTTCTGCGCAAAGTAGTCTTCGAAGCTTGAGTGATAGTCCAAGTGATCGCGCGTGATGTTCGTGAAAGCCGCTGCCTTCAGTGCAACGCCATCCAAGCGACGCTGCTGCAGTCCGTGACTGGAGGCCTCAAGTGCGAGATGGCTCACGGACTCGGCACTCAGCTCGGCAAGAATGCGATGCAGTTCGATCGGATCAGGCGTCGTATGACGGAGGACCTTGGTGCCCCTTGGAGAGACGACGCCAACAGTCCCGAGGCTTGCGGACGCAAAACCCAAGTCGGTCCATAGCTGGCGTGTGAAGGATGCGACCGATGTCTTTCC